>JAFYPD010000001.1 GCA_017547685.1 Peptococcaceae bacterium | reverse complement strand
GCCGAGCAGATTGAAAATCTGAATGATACATTCACCATCACCCAGGAGATTACTGATTATGCCTTCCAGCATGATTGCAGTGTGGTGGGCTTTGAAGTGGGCGAAAAGGTGAAAGTGCGCGATTTGTTCTACGGCACCATCCTGCCGTCGGGCGCTGATGCGGCTGTGGCGCTGGCAATTTACAGCGCTGGCTCGTTAGATAACTTTATTTCTCTGATGAATCAGAAGCTGCACGAACTGGGCTTATCAGACACCGCACACTTCACCAACTGTGTCGGACTGTACGACCAGAATCATTACTGTACCGCATACGACATGGCGATGATTATGAAAGCTGCATTGGAGAATGATTTCTGCCGGGAGGTTCTGAACACCCGGGTCTATACCACTACTGCCACCACCGAACATCCGGAAGGGCTTACCATCTCCAACTGGTTTATGCGCCGCATTGAAGATAAAGAAACCGGCGGCGAAGTGATGGGTGCCAAAACAGGCTTTGTCACCCAGTCCGGCAACTGCGCTGTCAGCTACTTTATTTCCAACACCAACGTACCGTACATCGGTGTAACCGTCAACACCTACAGCAGCTGGAAATGTATTTACGACCATGTAACCCTGTACAGTTATTACGCACCTTAAAATCAAAAATACGCGCTTACACGCACAAATGCCCAGAGGCCATCATAGCCTTCCGGGCATTGTTGTTTTTATAATGTTCTTACCGTTATTTTGTTAATACTCTCGTTGACAATCAGAAGAAACTCCGGTTCCTAAGAAATCATCCGTCCCCCAGTTCTTTCGCTGCAATTTTTACTTAACTTTATCTAGTCTAATGCTGAAAATAATGTCGCCATAAAACTAAACCAATATACTGACAAAAAAATATTGCATATTACTATTTTAGTATAACTACCTGTCTCATTTCGTGTTTCTTTTAACAAAACAGTTATTGCTGGCCATACAAAAAATGCACAATAATAAGTTATTGCTAAAACAATTACTTCGTCAACCATGTTTTATTTCCAACTTCCATATTATCCGTTGCCCGATAAGCTGCCCATGCAACAACAGCTTTATCCGTTAAAGCTACAAGCGGTTCATGATCCCAAGTCCAGCTATATTTAATCGAACCCTTCGCATTATTTCCAGTATAATCTCCTTTACTTATACTTCCTTCACATTCAGCAGCAGCTAAAAGAACTGCACTATTTTCATTAATTGTTCCTCCATCATATTCTTTTAAAATTGTAATTTCCTCTTCAGTATACCCTTTAGCTCGTAATTCATTATCTGTCAATTTTGCTCGTTCTAAAAAAGCATTTTCTAAACTAAATTCTCTAATTTCTTCAATGTTATCTACAGAATAACCTTCCGCCAATAATTCAGAATCAGTACTTTTCTGCCAATGAAAATAAATATCTGTTTCTTTGGTTACTACTTTCGAATCTGCAAACTTTATTGACTCTTTCTCCGCAGCAAATGCTGGCATGCCAACAGACATTGTCATCGCCGCTGTTAAAATTACTGCAACTAATTTTCTCATGCGTTTCTTCATCATTCATCGACCTTTCGTTTTTTAATTAATTTATAACATCACTGCCATCCTGCAGATAGCAGTGATGTTACACTGTTTGTTATACAGTTTTCTCTGCGCTATACGCATACTGAGTTTCAGACTGGCTGCCTACCCATACGGTTCCTGTGGTTTTTACACGGTAAGTATTACCGGATTTAACAGAGTAAGAATCATATACTTCTGCTTCACTACCATTTTCTGTTACTGTCCAGATTTTTACCGGCAGCCAGCTGCTGCCACTTTTCAACTGCAGCTCTACGATAATTTTTGTTTTTGTCGCAACACCCTCTTGTCCCCATACACTGCAATCAACTGTAGCATTGGTTTCATTGATATCCAGTCCGCATACAATATCATCAATGTACAGCATATATGGAACAATCACATTTTCCTGCTGATGATTAACAGAAAGAGAGGCAGTTTCTGCCATAGAAACTGCCGGTGTTAACGTTAGCACCGCAGCTCCCATGCAAACTGTAGCAACTGCTTTTTGAAATTTTTTGTCCATTGTTTTCACCTCCTTTCCACCCTTCTACTCTCTATATCCAGCAGAAAGAAGAAAACCTGACACAATATCAAAAAACTTTTAAATTTTTTCAAAAAAATCGACACTAGCGATTTTCATCACCAATGCCGGTATACTTTATTCTGTAAATTTTAAATTTTTCAATATTTCCATTATTTCATCAGATGACAAATTGCTTTGTCCTTTTAAATGAAATGTTTCATGGAGCCAGACGAAATTATATGCTCCATCTTCAAAAATCAGTTCAACAGATTCAGTTCCTATATACCTTGTTTCTACTTCAGCATCTTCTGTATCCACAATATATGTTATATCTTTATTCTCTGTAATCATTCTCTGTGTCAGTTTAAAATAATTATTCTGACTCTTACAGGAAACATATAGACTCGTCTCTCTCAATCGCGTCTCTGCTTCCTCCATCCCTTCCGGTAACCATCCAAATGTCACTGGAACAAATTCTGCACCGGCTGCTTCCTTAGAATGATACCGATATTCGGTATACTCCGTTACCACGGTTTCGATAACTTCCACCAGTTTCTGATAGCCTGCCAGAACGGCCTCCGGCATGGTAATACAAGTCAGCATAAAACATAACAGTATCGCTACAAGGCCATTACGGGTATAATACTGCCATCCCATTGCAACTTTCACAGGTGAAATCTGATTATTTTTTACCTGCTCAATCAGTGTATTCATTTTCTGCTCAAATGAATCTGAAAATTCATAATTTGTACATTCCGTTTCGTCAGGCAGCCCTGCCAGTAATCTTTCATCCACTCGTTTTGCGGCAAGGCGTAACTGTTCTTCCGTAAACTTCACTGTTCAGGCCTCCTTTAACAGATTGCGAAGCTGACGGCGGCCACGACTTAACATCTGATCTACTTTAGAAACAGAATAATCTAAAATGGCGGCGATTTCTTTACTGCTGTATTCCTGAGAATACTTCAGCAAAATCACCTGCTGGTATTCTAACGGCAATTTCAAAATGGCTTCTTCCAGCAGTTCCAGTTCCCGATTATCGTATTCAACTGTCATATCTTCCACCTCTTCCATGGTTACGGTTCGCTGATATTCCCGATTCTGCCGTGCATATAAGGTCATTGCCTTTCTTTCCACGGCAGTTACCATTAACCGTTTTGTTCTGTTTGAATCCACAGCATCTACACAATCTATATTTCCTGCAATCTGCATAAATGCAATATTCACGGCATCTTCTGCCAGATGGGAATCATGCAGAAGAGCTTCTGCACAATGGTGCATCAGGCCACGATATCGATGATACAGCTGCTCAAATTTATGCTGCTGTGCTTCATCCTCTATCATGGCCAGACATAGCGCTAATATGTTCAATGGCATCACCTCGAAAAAACTTTCTATACTCTATATCCATCAATCGTACAAAAACCTGACAAAAAATTTAATAATTATCCTGCTCTATACAAAAAGCTCCTGCTGAGAATGATCCCGGCAGGAGATGAACAATCTTATTCAAGTATTATATCATTTACGCTCTACTATATTGCTCCACCAGTTTTTCCTTAGGCGGCACAGTTTTTACAATCACCAGCATACAGAACAGGAAAGCAACGTAAATAGCGCCAATAATCAGCAGCACGGTGGTGTTATACCGGAAAATAAAAGCCGGAATACCAACCTGCACGGTTACCAGTGCAATAATAGACGCTTTGCCTTTTATGGGCAGGCCGCCGGCTTCCAGGTAAGGCGCCAGATGTTTTTTATAGAGTTCGCTCTTCTCAAACCAGGCATGCAGACGGTCAGAACTCTGCGCAAACCCAAAGGCCGTTACCAGATAACACGGCACCGTCGGCAGCACCGGCAGAACCGTGCCCAGAGTACCCATGGCAAAAAAGACACAGGCCACTACAAGCCAGAATATTTTTTTCGGTGTCCATTTCTTTTTCATTGCAATCCTCTTTCTCTATGTGTTCCATCTGGACATTGTACGTCCGTATAATATTATGTTGCAAGCTGTTTCACAAGATACATACCCGGTTTATCTGCTGTTTCTAACCATTTTCTGCTGAAAAATATGTAAGAACAGCGCCTTTCTCATCGACAGGCGCTGTGATAACGTTTTGCAATTATTTATTCTGCATTGCTGCCATCTGACGTTTTGTCACGTTTTTCGGGCAGATGTTTTTGAAAATGATAGCATCCAGCGGCTGGGTGTAGTGCTGTTCATTTTCAGGCAGCGGAGGAGTGGACATGAAGTACAGGTCTTTTGCTACCTCACGTACAGTCCCTTCATTAAATTTGGCATCCATACCATCTGCAATAATACTGGAACGCAGGTTATCCTGCAGTTCTTTGCTCAGTCCGTTTGCAAATTCGTGCAGTGCGTTCAGGTTATCTGCATTGTACAGCAATCCTTTTACCATCGCAACATAAGCCATGTTCAGCGGATATGGCAATGCGTCTACACAGTGCAGTTCCATACCATTGGCAGTCAGCTTGATTTCCGGCATCATCATATCCAGTACACCTGCAACCTGATCATCAGACATGGTCACATCATCGTATGCTTCTTCGTTTGTTTTATCTGTTGCTGCGATTGCTTCGCCCTCTTCTACTGCAATGGCAGGCGCGTTTGCCACAATGTTGGCATACTGCGCATATTTGAAGCTGTGACCGCTCATGATGTTTTCCACTTTGGCCAGTGCGGTTTTCATTTCTTCGTTCATTGCAACACCAGCTGTGAACTTATTATATTCCACACCATCTACCACTGGAATGTTATCCAGCAGTGCTGCAAATATCGGCGCCAGAATATGGGCCACACGATATTTCTTTTCCAGGTCGTCACTGTGTGCATAGTCCAGTGTCACAACTGTTTTTGCAGCACCTTTTAATGCCTGCAGTGCAGCTTTATCGTCTTTCAGAGCTTCTGCCAGCAGCTGTGCTTTTGCCATTGGCACGGTTTCAATTTCATCCACGCTGCTTACCGGCTGATACCCGATGGATAACAGCAGCTGGTTTCTTGCTTCCAGTTCGCTGCCCAGGCTCTGTAAAAAGTCCAGATAGGTTTTGTCGATGACTTTCAGACTTCCTGTTTTTGCAATCTGCAGTTCAATCTGACCGCCAGCCTGCACCAGTACTGTTGCGTTATCTTTATACGCACCGATTAACGCATCGCCTTCATACAGCCCTTCCCAGTCGCCGCGGGTTAAATATTCCAGCAGGCTTTCAATCCCGTTTTCACCGCCGAACGGAACTGCTTTCAGGTCTTCCCGGTTTACCAGAAAATGACCAAAGCTCACACCAATCTGGAATTCTTCATGAATGACTTCATTTTTTTTCAGACATTCAACAATTCGTTCTTTTAACATGTACAACAACGCTCCATTTCACAAAAAATCATATAGGGATAGTATATCACGAATCACCAGGAAACTCTATAGGCAATCATACAAAATTAATTAATCGCATGCAATGTGTTTCTTTACCGTTCTTCATTGACGATAGTCAGAATTTCTTCGTATTCGTTCTGCAGCCTGAAATACTCCTCTGCAATATTCATCGCTGCCAGCACCGCTACATCACGGTAATCCAGCCGGCTCTGGTTATCGCCCACCTTGTGCATCATTTCGTCAACGTGGCTGGCAATGGCCTGCACTTTATCCTTTTCTTCCGGTGTCACCCGCAGGGTATAACGCTGGCCGTACATTTCCACGGTTATCTTTTCGCGCTCACTCATGACTTTCTGCCTCCAGCGGATACTCACCCTGGAATACTTCCACTGCCGGACCAGTCATAAACAGATGATTGGTCTCTTCATCCCAGCGCACGTTCAGGTCGCCGCCGTCCAGATGCAGCAGAATATCGCGGCCGGTTTTACCGTTCAGCACGCATGCCACTGTAGCAGCACAGGCGCCGGTACCGCAGGCCAATGTCACCGCAGCGCCCCGTTCCCACACGCGCATAATCACTTCATGGTCGTTGAGGACTTCGATGAATTCCACATTGGTTTTGCGCGGAAAATATTCGCTTTTCTCAATGCGCGGCCCCCAGTATGCAACCGGGAAGTTTTTCGCATCGTCCACAAAAATGACACAATGCGGATTGCCCATGCTGACTGCGGTGATTTCAAAGGTTCTGTCTTCAATCTGAATGGTTTCCGCAATGGCTGTTCCTTCGCCCACCATTGGAATATCTGCCTTTTCCAGAACCGGTTCATTCATATCCACTTCAACGCCTGTAACCTGCCCCTGTTTATCCAGCATAATGTGAGGCACCATCACACCGGCCAGTGTTTCAATGGTCATCACATCTTTTTCCACAATCCCGTGTTCATATACATAGCGGGCAAAGCACCGAATGCCGTTGCCGCACATTTCCGCTTCACTGCCGTCGCTGTTGATGATGCGCATCCGGATATCGCATTCGTTCGATGGCAGTACCAGCAGAATGCCGTCGGCCCCGATGCCGAAATTGCGATTGCATAATTCTTTTGCAGCCTCTGCATAACGATTTTCCGGAATGGCAGATGCTTCGTCCATGCAGTTTAAAATCACAAAGTCATTGCCTAACCCGTGCACTTTTGCAAATTTCATTCAGAATCCCTCCTGTTTTGATTTCGTTTATCCAAACATTGTGTTCTGTTCCATTGTATACGGCAATGATGGTTCCATTACCTGTTTCAGTATAACATAAATTTGCGCACAGCAACAGAAATTTATAAAAAATCGTGCGGCAATCCTCCAATTTGTGATACAATAACGTTCAGAATATGACGGGAGAAGGACTCGCCTATGAAATTAGTTATTGCAGAAAAACCCAGTGTGGCCCGCGATATTGCCGCGGTGCTGGGTGCTACGCAAAAGAAAAACGGATATCTGGAAGGAAGCGGCTATCAGGTTACCTGGTGTATCGGGCATCTGGTACAGCTGGCCAATCCAGAAGAATATGATGAAGCCCTGCGCCGCTGGAAAATGGATACGCTGCCGATTATGCCGGAACAGTTCCGCTATGAAATTGTGGCATCCACCAAAAGCCAGTTTCAGATTGTGCAGCAGTTAATCGGCCGCAGTGAGGAAATTATCTGCGCTACCGATGCTGGGCGGGAAGGCCAGCTGATTTTTGAATACGTGCTGCGCCTCTCCAAGCCGCCGCAAAACTGTGCCATCCGCCGTTTATGGATCAGCTCCATGACCGATGAAGCCATCCGCGACGGCTTTGCCGCACTGAAAGACAATGCCCAGTATCAGCGGCTGTATCAGAGTGCACGCTGTCGCAGCGAGGCTGACTGGCTGGTTGGGATTAATTTCACGCGCCTGTTTACCATCCGCTACGGTACCAAACTGACGGTAGGCCGTGTACAAACCCCGACTCTGGCATTAATTGTAGAACGGCAGCAGGCCATCGAAAACTTTCAGGCAGCGCCGTATTTTCAGTTACAGGGTCATTTTGGCAATATCCGGGCATTGTGGCATAGGGGTAATATAAACCGCTTAGAACAGAAAGAACAGGCGCTCAAACTGCAGCAGGAACTGACCGGTATGGACGGCACCGTCACAAAGCTGGACACCAGCCGCAAAACCGAAGACCGTCCCCTGTTATTTGATTTAACAGAACTGCAGCGCGAAGCCAACCGCCGATTTGGTTATACTGCACAGGAAACACTGAGTATTGCACAAAGCCTGTACGAAAAACATAAACTTATCACCTATCCGCGTACCGACAGCCGTTATCTGACAAACGATATGAAACCGCTAATCCCGCAGCTGCTGAAAAAAATTGCTGCGGTTTATCCGGAAAGCGTGCCGTTTATTCAGCAGATTGCAGCAAAAAAACTGCCGCTGGATAAACGTATCATCAACGATGCCAAGGTCAGCGACCATCATGCCATCATCGTGACAAACAACATTCATCAGTATCAGCCGCAGAAGCTGACCCAGCGGGAAAACAACGTGCTGAAGCTGATTATGATTCGCATGATTGTGGCCTTATCCGGCAAAAAAATCTACGATGAGACAAAACTGGAAATCACACTGGACAACCAGAAAGATATCTTCAAAGCTACCGGCCGTATCATTGCGGAGGAAGGCTGGACACTGGTGGAGCGCACGTTGTCGGCAAAGCCAGCCAATGCCCAGGAGGAATCCAAAGCCGACGACAAAGAAGACGACCAGCAGATTCTCACCGGCATCGCTCTGCACCAGCGTGTGCATCTGGATAAAATCGACATTCTGGAAAAGAAAACAACACCGCCGAAACCCTACACCGAGGCAACACTGCTGACGGCCATGGAAAAAGCCAGCCGGGAAATCGATGACAAGTCATTAAAAGAGAGCATGAAAGGCAAAGGCCTGGGCACACCGGCCACCCGCGCCGGCATTATTGAAAAGCTAATCACCGTCGGCTATGTGGAGCGGCGCAAGAAAAATCTGTATCCGACCCAGCAGGGTATCACTTTTATTCAACTGGTGCCGGAATCCATCCGTCAGGTGGAGATGACCGCCCAGTGGGAGCTGCAATTACAGGAAATCTGTGACGGCAAAGGCAATCCGGATCAGTTCATGCAGGAAATCCGCCAGTATGTACAGCAGACGGTTGCCGAAAACAGCTCCATGGAGCAGGTACAGGCTGTCAGCCGCAAAGGCACCCTGCGCCGCGTGGTGGGCAAATGTCCCAAATGCGGACAGAATGTCATCGAGAGCGACAAGTCATTTTACTGTGACGGCTTCCGCATGGAGCATAAATGCAACTTCAGTCTGTGGAAAAACAACAAATATCTGCAGGCTCGCGGTATTACCTTGACTGCTGATTTGGCAGCCGAATTACTTTCCACCGGAAAAATGCAGATCAACGATTTGACATCCAAGGCGGGAAAACAGTACAATGCCGTCTTTTACATGGAACCCGGCGAACAGTACGTCAACTTCCGCATGGAATTTGCACCGCGCACCGCACCATCTGTTCAACAGTCACAAATGCCAGAATCCGACACAAAGGAGAATGAAACACTATGAATACACTGCTGCACACCTGCTGCGCACCCTGTTCTATCTACTGTGTGGACAGCCTGCGTCAGGAAGGCATCGAACCGGTTTCCTACTGGTTTAACCCGAATATCCATCCTTATACCGAGTACCGCAGCCGTAAGACCACACTGGAGGAATACGCCAGATCCATAGATTTAAAATTAATCGTGGACAACACCTACGGTCTGCGTGATTTTGTAAAAGCTGTCATCGATGATTTAGGGCACCGCTGTTTCTACTGCTATCAGGTGCGGCTGGAGCAGACAGCACGCTATGCAGCCGAACACAGCTTTGATTCGTTCAGTACCACGCTGCTGGTAAGTCCGTATCAGAAACACGAGGCTCTCATTGCAGCCGGAGAAGCAGCCGCCCAGAAATACGGCGTACCGTTTCTGTATCGCGATTTCCGCGTCGGCTTTAAACAGGGGCAGGACAAAGCCCGTGAGCTGAACCTATACATGCAGAAATACTGCGGCTGTATTTTCAGCGAAGAAGAACGCTATCGCTATAAACAACTGAAAAAAGAAAAAGAACGAATGCAAAATCTCATAATGCCATAAAGCAGTCCCTGCAGTTGCTTCGCCTGTATGAAAGGTACCTTTCATACAGGCGATTTATATGTTTTTTCAATATATGTGTATCATTTTCCCTCTTTTTGATGCATCATTCATTGTTCCGGCGTTCTCAAAATTCCATTAGTAAAAGACACTTGTCTGCATCATTCCTTTTATAAAAGACATATGTCTATAGACTAAATACTCTTTACCTTTTTTTGTAAGTTAATTATTGTGAGCCTCCAAGCAATTTCTTGTTCAAAATAAATAGATAAAACATTTTATTCATTCATTATACACAACTAAGTTACTTTATTCATATTAAATGAATAATTCTTTGTATTTTATACATTCTGTGAAGAGCAGCACATAGTCCACCATAGCTCACATAAATTCTCCTTCATTTTTTCATTCAAAAAAAGCTATTCAAGCTTCTTATTTTGTATTATAATAAACCCGCATGGTTATGATTTGTGACGCAAATCATAATTTTGTAATAATATATGTTACATATTGACACCATGTTTCAGCATAAATTTTATTTTTCAGGAGGACATTATATGTCAGGAATTTTAAGTACTATTCAATCTATCAACGGTGCAATCAGCAACGTTGTATGGGGGCCAATCATGCTGACACTGCTGATTGGTACCGGTTTACTGCTTTCCATCCGTATGGGCTTTCCACAGTTTACCAAATTCGGTTACGCAATGAAACATACAATTGGCGGCTTATTCTCCGGTAAACAGCGTACTGCTGACGAATCCGGCGTTAGCCCGTTCCAGGCGGTAGCAACCGCTATGGCTGGTACCATCGGTACCGGTTCCATCACAGGGGTAGCAACTGCGCTGGTATCCGGTGGTCCTGGTGCTATCTTCTGGATGTGGGTCAGTGCGCTGCTGGGTATGGTAACCAAATACTCCGAAATCGTGTTATCCTTAACCTACCGTGAAAAAAATGACCAGGGTCAGTGGGCCGGCGGTCCTATGTACTACATTCAAAACGGTTTAGGCATGAAATGGCTGGCTATGATTTTCGCATTCTTCGTAGCAATTGCCTGCCTGGGTACCGGTAACGCAACGCAGGGGAACTCTATTTCCATGGCTCTGGAGTCCACACTGGGCATCAATCCTCTGATTACCGGTGTTGTATTAACTGTTCTGGTTGGTGCCATCATTCTGGGCGGTATCCGTCGTATTGCTACCATCACTGAAAAACTGGTTCCATTTATGGCTGTATTCTATGTTGTAGTTGCAATTGTTGCGCTGGTATTAAATGCACCTGCAATCCCTGACGCATTTGCAACCATTATCAGTGAAGCATTCAGCTTCCAGTCCGCTGCCGGCGGTGCTGCTGGTTATAGTATCATGATGGCTATGCGTTATGGTTTTGCCCGCGGTGTATACTCCAACGAAGCCGGTTTAGGTAGTGCACCGATCGCACACGCTTCCTCCTCCACAAAAGAACCTGTAGAACAGGGTCTGTGGGGTATGTTCGAAGTATTCTTCACCACCATCATCATCTGTACCTGTACTGCAATGGTTATCATGACAAGCGGCGCTCTGGATACCGGTCTGTCCGGTTCTGCTCTGAGTATCGCTGCATACAACCGTGTAATTCCAGGTGTAGGCGGTTTGTGCGTAACTCTGGGGACTGTACTGTTCGCTACTTCCACCATTCTGGGCTGGGCTTACTATGGTGAAAAGGCTATTGAATACTTATCCAACAAAAACAAAACTGCTGTTACAGCATATCGTGTTCTGTACATCGTTGTAGTATTCATCGGCTGTGCAAGCGGCTCCGGCAACCTGGATTTAATCTGGGGGATTTCCGACACAAGCAACGGCCTGATGGCCATTCCAAACTTGATTGGTATCGTAGGGCTGAGCGGTGTTGTTGTGAAAGCAACAAAAAACTACTTCTCCAGAATCGGGAAATAATAGACTGTACACCATCCAATATAAAAATAAAAAGAAAGCTGCTGGTTTCATTCAGCGGCTTTCTTTTTTCCTTCCCGTTGTCTCATTCGGGCGTTAAACTCGCTCTTTACAAAATCAACAAAGCTAGCTGCACGAAAAGAACGCGCCGCAGCTGCTTTAAAATCCATTTTAACCAATCAAAAAGCACTGCGGCGGATTTGTATCCGTCACAATGCTTTTTGATTGTCATATCCTTATTTACGCAGTCCGCGGCTAGTGTGCATCACAGCCTTTTCCCAGATCTGTTCTGCCACCTCATTATATATCAGCGGTGCTATCTTCTCACGCAGCGCGAATAACGCCGATGTGTTGAAATACGATAACTCAAATAATAACTTGTCCTTGTTCGGTCTCATAACACGCCTCCTTCACCATAAAAGAATAAGAATGACTAGACATAGTATAACATGTCGTCGTATCATTTCAATGATTTGTCGTTCCTTTTAACCAAATCTTGAACATTCTGATAAAAAATGCATAAAAAATATCCGCACAGCCATTCGAAACTGTGCGGATTTCTTTTTTCTTATATATTCTTTTTTGTGACGTAGTGAAATTTGTGTAAGGCAAGGCGGCTTTTAATTTTTCGAGCGACGCGTACCTATCGTACGCAAGGCGAGAAAAATCAAAAACAACACATTCTTACGCAAATTTCACAAGTCACACAACCTGCGTACCGTTTACAAACACCATATTTGCCCGCCCCATAATCTCCAGCGGATAGTTCTCCCACACCACGATGTCGGCATCTTTGCCTGCGGTCAGGCTGCCCAGGCGGTCATCCACGTTCAGAATTTTTGCCGGTGTGATGGTCAATGCTTTGAACGCATCTTCCTCTGTCATGCCTTCGCGCATAGCCATACCGGCACAGATTGGCAGATACTGAATCGGGGTGCACGGGGCGTCGGTGATGATAGCCACATCAATGCCTGCACTGGCCAGCACGCCTGGAGTGCGGAAAGTGACGTTTTCCATTTCCACTTTGGCGCGGTTGCTCAGGCTCGGGCCTACGGTAACGGCAACACCGGCTTCTTTCAGTTCATCCACAATCAGATGTCCGTCGGTGCAATGCTCCACAACCAGATTCAGGTTAAACTCATCACGCAGACGGATGGCTGTCATGATATCATCGGCACGGTGGGCATGGGCACGAACCGGAATGCCGCCGTCCAGCGCTTTTGCAATATGTTCGGTCTGCAGGCTGAATTCTCTGTCTTCCTCGCTTTTTTTCAGATATTCTTTTGCTTCATAAAATCCCTGACGGGCGATTGCCATAGTCGCCATGCGGGTGGACGGGGTTTTATCTTTTTCACCGTAAACCCGTTTCGGATTTTCGCCAAAGGCCATTTTCAGCCCGGCTTCCCCGTCGATTAACATGTCTTTGTAGGTTTTGCCGTACGTTTTCATGACAGTGATTAAACCTCCGAATACGTTGGCGCTTCCCGGCGTAATCATAACAGTGGTGATACCGGCTTTCACCGCGTCCTGAAAACTCAGGTCACGATAGTTGATGGCATCCATCGCCCGCAGTTCTGCGGTGTTTGGCTCTGTCATTTCGTTGCAGTCATCGCCGATTGGCTGATGGATTTCCTCATCAATACCGATATGGGTGTGGGCATCAATAAAGCCCGGTGTTATAATGCGGCCTTCCACATCAATAATCTGCGCGTCGGCCGGAACCTGTACATCAGCACCCACTGCCGCAATTTTATTTCCCTCCAGCAGAACGGTACCACGCTCGATGATGCCATCTGTGATGGTATATAACTTGCCGTTGATTAATGCAATCATTTCTGTTCTCCTGTCTTTTCGTCTAATTTTCTGGTCAGTGCAATGCGTCCTCTGCGCAAATCCACATCCAGCACTTTTACTTGTATAATATCTCCAACCGACACCGCTTCCATCGGATGTTTGATAAACCGGCTGCCAAACTGGGAGATGTGAATCAGACCATCCTGTTTTACACCGATATCCACAAAGGCACCGAAATCAACCACGTTACGCACGGTACCCATCAGTTTCATGCCGGGTTTTAAATCCTCCATGGAGAGCACATCGCTTCGCAGCAGCGGCGGCTCCAGGTCTTCACGAGGGTCGCGGCCCGGTTTCTGCAGCGCGGCAATAATATCACGCAGGGTCGGCTCGCCGATACCCAGCTGCTGCGCCATCTGTCTCACCTGCACCTGCTGCAGTTTTTCACGAATAACCGGCAATTTATCCGTCGCTAAATCTTTTTTGTCAAAGCCCAGCTGTTGTAATAAAGCCTCTGCCGCACCGTAAGATTCCGGATGCACCGGTGTGTTGTCCAGCGGATTATCACCGTCTGCAATGCGGATAAAGCCTGCGCACTGTTCATAAGCTTTCGGTCCTAACCGCGGCACTTTTAAGAGCTGTTTGCGGCTAGTCAGCTTGCCCTGTTCGTTGCGCAGCTTCAAAATGCCATCAGCAGTAGAACGGGTCAACCCGGCCACATATTGCAGCAGCGCACTGGATGCGGTATTTACTTCCACACCAACCCCGTTTACACAGTCTTCCACCACAGCACGCAGCGCTTCCTCCAGTTTTTTCGGCGTCACATCATGCTGATACTGACCCACGCCAACGGCTTTCGGCTCGATTTTCACCAGTTCGGCCAGCGGGTCCTGCAGACGGCGCGCAATGGACACTGCACTGCGAAGCGATAAGTCATACTCCGGAAACTCTTCTTTCGCCAACGGCGATGCCGAATAAACGGATGCACCAGCTTCCGATACAATAATATACTGTACTTGCGGACACAGGCGAATCACATCGGCGGCCAGCGCTTCCGACTCGCGGGAGGCAGTACCGTTGCCAATGGCGATGATATCCGCATTCCAGCGGGTAATCATCTGCTTCATCAGGTCCATAGCTTCTTTATACTTTTTCTGCGGCGGATGGGGATACATCACACCCACTTCCAGCACTTTGCCGGTATCATCCACCACAGCCAGCTTGCAGCCGGTACGGAACCCGGGGTCAACACCCAGCACCGTGTGACCTTTCACAGGGGCCTGCAGCAGCAGGCTGTGCAGATTGGCCGAGAATACTTTGATGGCCTGTGCCTCTCCCTGCGCGGTTAATTCACTGCGAATCTCCCGTTCAACGGCAGGGCTGATGAGACGCTTCCAGCTGTCCTTTGCCGCTTCGTCAAATATCGCCTGACCATCGGCAGGCCGTTTTCGGCTGTACCGGTCTGCAATGGCACACAGCACTGCAGTCTCCGGCTGCCCGATTTTGACCGACAGCACTTCATCCTTCTCCCCGCGATTCACTGCCAGAATGCGATGCGGCGGAATTTTTTTCACTGCTTCCTCGTACTCGTAATACATCTCATAAGGCGTGGTCTCTTCTGCCTCCAGTGTTTTGCGCAGCTTTGTGACCATTACACCGTCTTTCCATGCCATCTGACGGACTGTTTTCCGCAGTTCAGCATCCTCTGCCAGCATCTCTGCCATAATATCCATGGCACCCTGCAATGCATCTTCTGTTGTCACAACGCCTGCAGTCTCATCTATGTATCCTCTGGCAGCTTCCTGTACGGTTCCGCTGTAAATGCCTTCCAGGATTGCAGCAGCCAATGGTTCCAGCCCTTTTTCCCGGGCCACGCTGGCTCTTGTTTTTCGCTTCTGTCTGTACGGCAGATAGAGGTCTTCCACTTCCTGCAGTATCTCAGCAGCGCCAATCTTTTTCTCCAGTTCTTCCGTCAGCTTTCCCTGCTCCTCGATACTGGCCAGTACCTCTGCTTTGCGCTGGTCCAGACTGCGCAGATACTGCAGCCGCTCTGCCAGCTGGCGCAGTACAACCTCATCCATCTCACCGGTGACCTCTTTGCGGTAGCGGGCAATAAAGGGAATGGTGTTGCCTTCGTCCAGCAGTTCTACTGTTTTTGTAATTTTACCCAGCGGCCAGTTAAGCTCTTTTGCCAGCCGTTTCATCTGTTTTTTCTGCTGTTCGGCCATGTCCAGACTGATTTCGTTCTGCTCTGTCACTGTTTTCCTCCTCTCTGGCAAACGGGAACCGCAATCCCATACTGATTTCCAGTGCAACATCCACCTGCTCCATGGTGGCTTTGTCCACACTGCAGATTTTTTCTTTTAAACGGTGCTTGTCGATAGTTCGCACCTGCTCCACCAGCACCACCGAGGTTTTTGACAGCCCGTTTTCTTTACCGCCCAGATCCACATGGGTCGGCATTTTTGCTTTGCTCAGCTGCCCGGTAATGGCAGCCACAATCGTGGTAGGGCTATACTGATTCCCGATGTCATTCTGGATAATCAATACCGGCCGCACGCCGCCTTGTTCCGACCCGATGACCGGGTCTAAATCAGCAAAAAACACATCGCCCCGTCTTATTTTCATCATAATGGTTCTCCAACATTCTCTTATGTTTTTTATTGCACATTTTGGTTATCTGATATACACACGAGGTACACGCAACGAAATATCGCAGGTAACCTCATGTTCAATGGTTTTCCGCATAGCTGCCATCTCCGGCACGGTGATAGAAACGCCCTGTTCCTCGCCCAGCAGAATCACTTCATCACCTGCTTTCAAATCCGGCAGGGCAGATGCATCCACCATAAAATAATCCATACAGATTTTCCCGATAATCGGCAGTTTTTTGCCCTGGCAGATAACATAGCCCCTGTTGCCCAGCAGCCGGTTATAGCCGTCGGCATAGCCCACTGGAATGGTAGCAACCAGCGTTTCCCGTTTCAGCTCACAGGTGCCGTTATAGCCAATCAGCCGGCCTGCCGGAAGCTTTGCAACACGCCCAAACCGTGCTTTCCAGGTCAGCACCGGTTTTAAATCTGCCACATGATGCATTTCACTGGACGGCTGATACCCGTACAGCATAATCCCCGGACGAATCATATCAAAGTGCCCTGCCGGCATATCAATGACCCCTGCACTTGCTCCCATATGACGGATTGGAATGGTCACACCAGTGCGCCGCTGCAGCTCCTCCGTAAACCAGTTGAACCGTTCCAGCTGCCGGTTGGCATAGGTTTTATCCGCCTCATCGGCCTTGGAAAAATGGCTGAATATCCCCTCAATCTGAATCCCGTCCATTTTTAAAATGGCTTCCGCAATAGTCAGCCCAGTCTCATCGGCCTGCATACCCAGCCTCGACATCCCGGTATCCACTTTTAAATGGATCCATGCCCGTTTGCCCAGTTCCAACGCCTTTGCATTCAGTTTCTTTGCAGCTTCTAAATCATAGAGTGCAACCCGTACATCATATTGAATCGCCTGTTCAAAGTTTTCTTCCGGCGTCCATCCTAAAATCAGAATCGGCGCATCCAGCCCTGCCTCCCGCAGTTCCGGCGCTTCCCCCATCGTTGCCACAATCAGAAATTCGGCTCCGGCTTCCAGACAAGCTTTGCTGACTTCCACCGCACCATGGCCGTAAGCGTTGGCCTTTACAACAGCGCCTACCTTTGTGTTTTCTCCTGTAAATGCCTTTGCAGTTCTGCAGTTATACGCCACGTTTGCCAGATTAATTTCCAGCCATGTTGGACGATATGCCTCCATATCAGGTCACCCCTTTAATACAATCGGAATAGAATGAATAATGTCACTTGCCTTGCTGCTTACCTCTCCAATGGTTTCAGCCACATGCCGCCCGGCCAGCCCGTGCAGATACACAGCACAGCAGCACGCATCAGAAGGCGGCATCCCCTGCGCCAGTAACGCGCCAATCATACCAGCCAGCACATCACCGCTTCCGGCCACTGCCAGTGCCGGACTGTCGGTCAGATTCATATACAGTCTGCCGTCTGGTGCCGCCACAATGGTGTTGGCGCCTTTCAGTACAAGCCATACCTTGTTTTTTTCTGCAAATTCCTGCGCTACAGCCAGACGATGATTCTGAATATAACTGGTTTCCAGTCCGGTTAAGCGTGCCATTTCACCGGGATGCGGTGTTAAAATAACCGGGCCTTTCGCTTCCTCCAGCTGTTCCATCCAAACATCAGCCGTGTTCAGACCGTCAGCATCAATCACAACAGGACAGCGGCTTGTCTGCAGAATTTCTCCAATCATCGTTCCCACTGCTTCACCAGTACCCATACCCGGCCCCGCTACTACTGCTTTTTTCCCGCGCAGCAGTTCCTGCAATGGTTCGATGCTTTCCAGACCAAACTGATTGCCGCCGGGCAGTGGCTGTACCATCGCCTCTGGCACATTTACCGCCACATGAAGCTGCACCGCCTCCGGCACCGCACAGCTCACCAGCCCTACCCCGGTGCGGAATGCAGCCTGTGATGCCAGCGTCACAGCGCCGCTCATCCCCATAGAGCCGCCCACTGTCAGCAGATGACCAAAGGTTCCTTTGTGACTGGTGCGGTTGCGCGGTTCTGTGCAGGCTTTCAAAAAGCTGTCATCAACAATCTGACAATTCAGATGAAGCTTCTCATAAATTTCTTCCGGAATGCCGATATCTTTCACCACAACCTGTCCGCAGTATTTTATTCCTTTATTCAGCATATGACCCCGTTTCGGCTGGGCCAGCGCCACGGTATAATCGGCTTTCAGGCAGCGCCCCCAGATTTCGCCGCTGTCACTGTTCAGACCGGACGGAACATCAATGGCCACTTTCACACAGCTGCGGCGGTTGGCAATATCAATAATCTGTTCGGCGCGACCGGCCACATCGCGGTTCACGCCGGTACCCAGCAGACCATCGATTAAGATGTCGCTGTAGTTTACCGTCACTTTTAACAGATGCATGCTGTTTTCACTGTCCAGCCAGTAAAGCTTTACCGGAAGCCGGGATAAAATATCATAATTCTGCTTGGCACTGGGCGATAGTTCCCGTTCTGCATGAATAAACACTTTCACCTGAACACCCAGTTTATGCAGATAACGCGCTGCCACAAGCGCATCCCCGCCGTTGTTTCCGGCACCGGCTACCACCGTAATAGTTTTCTGCTGCAAATCATCAAACTGTTCCTTTAAAAAATCCACCACTGCCTTCCCGGCATTCTCCATCAGAACCATCTCCGGAATCCCCAGTTCATGGATGGTCATGCGGTCAACCTGCCGCATCTGTTCTGCTGTTACAAGATACATGCTGCTACTCCCCCTCCAGAACAGCCGTTGCAATGGCATAAGCCTCTGAATGGCTCAAACTCACATGCACCCGCTGTATATTACGACTGACCGCCAGTTCCTGCGCCTTTCCATGCAGGCACACACCCGGCTGTCCGTGCTTTGCATTCACAATCTCTATTTCTGCCAGCCCCACCGGCCCAATGCCTGTGCCCAGCGCTTTGCTCACTGCTTCTTTGGCTGCAAACCGTGCCGCAAACGACTGCCACGGGTTTGCCTTACGCTGACAGTATGCAATCTCCTGCTGTGTATAAACCCGCTCCATAAAATGCGGGGTCTTTTCAATTGCCTGCCGAATGCGGGCAATCTCTACCATATCTGTTCCTACGCCGACAATCACTCAGCCCATCACCACTTTTACCACATCGGCAATCTGATTTGCCAGACGCTCAATCTGTTCCTGCTGTTTGCCTTCCACCATCACACGCAGCAGATTTTCAGTACCAGATGCGCGAACCAGAATGCGGCCGGCATCGCCCAGTTCTGTCTGTGCTGCTTCGATAGCCCGTTTGATTTCCGCCTTTTCTTCCCAGCCGTGTTTGTCTTTCACGCGCACATTAATCAGAATCTGCGGATACTGTTCCATTTCATCAGCCAGCTGCGCCAGTGTCTTTCTGCTCTGTTTTAAAATCTGCAGCAGTTTCAGACTGCTCAAAATACCGTCACCGGTTGTATTATCCAGACCGAATACAATATGGCCCGACTGTTCGCCGCCTAACACCGCACCGCTTTCTTTCATGCCTTCAATGACATAACGGTCCCCTACTTTTGTTTCCAGCGTTTTGATGCCTTTTTCTTTCAGCGCAATTTTCAGACCCATATTGCTCATCACGGTGATTACCACTGTGTTTTCTGCCAGCAGACCCTGCTGATTCAGATAACTGCCGAAAATCAATAACAGGCGATCACCGTCCACCACACGGCCGTACTGGTCTACTGCCAGCAGACGGTCTGCATCGCCGTCGTAAGCCACCCCCACATCGGCACGATGCTTTACAACCGCTTCCTGCAGCTGTTCTAGATGAGTAGAGCCGCAATTTTGATTGATATTTACACCGTCAGGCGTACAGGATACTGCTGTCACATCAGCACCTAAAGAACGCAGTAATCTTGGCGCAATAAAACTCGCCGCACCGTTGGCACAGTCTGTCACAACGCGTAAGCCGGAAAAATCGCCGTCCACTTTTCTCTGAAGAAAATCACTATACCGCTCTATCCCTTCCGGATATACAATCACCCGACCAATCTCCGCACCGGACGGGCTTGGCACATCCTTCAAACCGTCGGCAATCACGGCCTCAATGGCTGCTTCCATTGAGTCTGGCAGTTTGGTGCCCAGCGGGCTGAAAAATTTGATACCATTGTCCTGATACGGGTTATGCGATGCGGAAATTACCACACCGGCCATACAGTTCAGCATGCGGGTCAGTACCGCCACCCCCGGTGTCGGGATGACCCCGGCCTGGTATACATGCACACCGGTGGAACAAATCCCTGCAATCAGGCTGGCTTCCAGCATATCACCCGAAATACGGGTATCTTTCCCGATTACCATGGCCGCCTCTTTATCTGGCAGGCTATCCCGTTTTAATACAAACGCTGCAGCACGGCCCAGCTGATAGGCCAGCTCCGCTGTTAAGACTACATTGGCTTCTCCACGAACGCCGTCCGTTCCAAATAATTTCAATTGAGATCCCCCTCACTGATACTTGTTTCACTGGAATTCTGATTCTGCTGATCATCCGGCTGTTCTGCCGATAACGTAACCGTTACCTGATGCGGCATTATCTGCTGAACAGTCAGCTGACCATAATATTCTACTTTTACCGGCAGTGTATGCTGCCCGGCTTCCAATCCGCTGCAATCAACATAAAGCTGCACCTGGTTTAATTCCTGCGGGCTGGTCAGCAATTCTGCGTTTCCTGTCACCGTGACATCGGCTGATGTCTGGTTCAGTTCGGCTGTCATCCCGTCCGGAACATTGCGCAGTGCAATCACTGCATTGATACGGCCCCGCTCCGGCTGTACCACAAAACGAACCGTTACTTTCTGATCGCCCTGCACCGTAATGCCATCCGGGATATGCAGCCCTGCCTCCAGCACAGCACCTTCTTTCAAACTGCTGATATCAATAGATTCTGTCTCTACATCTGCGATATCTTTCAGCTGCGCACTCCGTCCTCTGATTGTCACCGTGTCCGGCACCACTTCTGTACTGGAAAGCTGACTGCCATCCGGTACAATACCTGTGGTGCGCACCCGTACCGGCACATTTTTTGTCTGCATCCGGTCAATCTGCAGCTTTGTTTTGACCGGCTGCCAGGTGAACCGCTCCACTCTTCCCGGCCCTTCCACCTGAATTTTATAATCACTGATGCCGACTTCCGCATCGCTTAAATCCACAACAGCGGTAAAATCATCGCTGCGCAGCCCGCTCAGCTCCACTTCTTTCCCTTTTACCGTAACACGTACCGACTGTACGCCGTTTTCCACCACAGAATCTTCACTCTGGTTCATATACTGCACCGGCACATCAAACTGCATTTCAATCAGTGGATTTTTCTCTGCCTCCGCATAGAACCACAACATCACAGCACAGACAAGAGCCAGCAGTTTCAACGGCCAGTCACGCGTCTTCTGTTCTGCCTGTTTTTCTGTCATGTTCGTCCCTCCATTTCTGAAAGATAGACTTTGGCACCTCGGTGTGCAGCCGGTCCAGTAAAATTTTTCGCAGTGCTGCCTCACTGAGGTTGTGCATCAGTTTCCCGCCCTCTGCGATAGACATGGCCCCGGTTTCCTCCGATACAATGCATACAATGGCATCGCTGACTTCCGACAGGCCGATACCGGCCCGATGGCGCGTCCCCAGTGCCTTGCTGATATTTTTATTTTCTGACAGCGGCAGATAACAGCTGGCTGCCAGAATGGTGCTGTCTTCCATAATTACGGCGCCGTCATGCAGCGGTGTATTACTGATAAAAATATTTCCCAGCAGCTGTGTACTTAAATGACCATAAATCGGAATCCCTGTATTCACATATTCGTTTAAACCCACTTCCCGCTGCAGCGCAATCAGAGCACCGGTGCGACTGCGGCTGGCATCCACCATAAACGGAACCAGCTGATTGACAATCTGTTCTGCCGCCGCATCGTCTCTGTTTTTCTTGTTCCCCGGAATCAGACTGCTGTTGCCAATCTGCTCCAGTGCGCGGCGCAGTTCCGGCTGAAATACAATCGGAATTGCAACCAGCAGCAGCGTCTGCACCTGCGTCAGAATCCAGTTTACAGTGGTCAGCTGCAGGACGCGGCTGATAACGCTGAGCAGCAGCAGCAGCAGAATTCCTTTGATCAGCTGTACCGCACGCGTACCTTTTACCATGGTAATCAGTCTATAAATCAGAATTGCCACGATAGCAATGTCCAGAATATTAATCGGGTTCAAAAGTTCGGTCCAGTCGACCATCCTGTATCAACTCCTTCTTCAGTTAACATTTTAACTATATTCGCTGTAAAAGAGGAATATCTTTCTACGTTCTGAAAAAATAAAGATAAAATTTTATTTTCGTGCTGAAATCCTCTTTTCTTTCCTCTTAACTCTGTTATAATAAATCTTATCGCAGTTCTACTATAATTTCCTGATTACCATTATAGCCTATTTTCAGCCCGTAACCAAACTATTTTTTATAAATGCCGTAATTATCTTTTCAAATAAATTGTTTCTTATAATTGTTTCTTATATTTGTTATCTGTGTAAGGGAAAACTAACACAGAAAGGAGATGGTTTTATGAAAAAAGTACATATCCCGCGCTGGGTTCCGTGGCTCACGCTGATGTTTCTACTGACTGGCCTGTTTCTGGTACAGGAACTGCGGATTCAGAGCGCCATCTCCGCTGCTGCCGCCGACCCGAAAACCGAAGTGCTGATTTCGCTGATTACCAACCTGGAAAACGAGACCGCCGCTCAGGAGGAACGGCTTGCGCTGATTCGTCATGAAACAGAAACCGTCATCAGCCAGTCTACCAGCGGCGAATCACAGCTCACTGATTTGCAGAAACAGCTGACACTTCAGCAGATTCGCGCCGGTATCACAGCGCTGGAAGGGCCGGGCATCACTGTGAAGCTGGATGATAATGCCGCCGGACTGGCCGCTGCGCCAAACGACGATCCGAACCGCTATGTCATCCATTATGAAAATCTGCTCTATATTGTAAACGATTTGCGAAACGCCGGTGCAGAAGGCATCAGCATCAACGGGCAGCGCATTGTGGTTTCCTCGGAAATCCGCTGCGTTGGTAACGTAATTCTGGTAAACACCACCCGTCTGGCACCGCCGTTTGAGATTTCCGCCATCGGCAACCCGACAGAACTGGAGAACGCCATTAACAGCAGCTCCACCTATCAGCAGCTGGCGCTGACCGGTTTCCCTGCAAGCTACACCGTAACCGATGTGAACAGCAAAGGTATTCTGCTGCCAGCCTACACCGGCAGCTTCTCGACCAAAAATCTGACATCTATTCCGCAAGAGGAGGTATAACCTATGTTCTGGCTGATTCCTGTATTCGGTCTGATCATCGGTGTGATGATTGGTTCTATCATCACCATCGAGATTCCGCTGACGATGGCCAAATATTTATCCGTTGCTGTGCTGGCCGCACTGGACTCGGCACTGGGCGGTATCCGCTGCATTTATGAAGATACCTTTAACGGGCTGGTTCTGCTGACCGGTTTCCTTTCTAATGCGATTCTGGCTGCATTGCTGGCCTTTCTGGGCGACCAGCTCAGCGTAGACCTGTACATGGCTGCTGTGTTTGTATTCGGGATTCGCATCTTCCAGAACCTGGCCACCATCCGTCATCATATCCTGAACCGTTTTCTGCAGAAACACAATATGCACGCAAACCAGCACAAAGAATAATTTTTCTGTCTAACAGAGTCATGCATCCTTTGCCTAAGGTTCTGCGTTAAAACGGAACAGCTGCGCAGGCTGTCTGATACGCGACAGACGCCAGTCTGAATCGCGTCAGACTGGCAAGCAGATGTCCGGCTTTAGCAGGGCAGGCAATGATGCATGACGTCGTAATACTGCAAATCAAGCGTTTCGTTTCGAAATTCATTCAGAAAGGAGATTTTAACACATGCATATGAAAAAGAAAATTCACGGCTGGCATGTATATCTGGTTATCACCTTTGTTCTGCTGGGCATTCTGATTTCCACCCAGATTCAGACACAGAACCGGCTGATGTCTGACCTGTCCATGCAGTCCACCAGCGATTTGAGTATCATGTTAAAAAATCTCACTGATAAGCGCTGGCTGCTGACAGAAGAACTGGAAGAAGCAGAAACCAATCTGATGACCTATCAGAACGATTACAACAGTGACACCGCCCTTATCTCCAGCGTCGAAAATGAGCTGAACCGTTTACAGTTAATCAGCGGAGCTAGCGCGGCCAAAGGCCCTGGTATCTCTATCACCATCGACGGCTATCTGCTGGCCTCCGATTTAGTTGTGGTTATCAATGAACTGTGGGCCGCGGGCGCCGAAGCCGTTGCCATCAACGACTGCCGTGTAACGGCCACCAGTGGCATCAGCTACGTGGATACCATGGACAAAACCTATCTCACCTGCGACGGCAGCATTATTCAGGAACCAGTTGAAATCCGCGCCATCGGCAACAGCGCCATCCTGGAAAAGAGCCTGACCATGCCCGGCGGTATCGCCGACAGCCTGAGTCTGTATCAGGTATATCTGAACATTGAACTGCAGGATGAAATCACATTATCCGCCCTGCCGTCACAGCCGCAGCTCCGCTACGGCAAAGTACCGAAAAAAACAGAATAACTGTCATCCGGACAGACATCAAACAAAGCCTCGCCAGTGTCAGCAGACACCAGCGAGGCTTTGTTATTACAATATGCAATTTTATTATGCAGCAGTTATGGACGTAACCCCATACCGCCTTCTAAGGTTAAGGTTTCACCGCTTAGATATTTAAAGTCTGGAGATGCCAGCTGTACGCATACACGGCCGATTTCCAGTTCCGGATCACCGTAATGACCCATTGGCGGCATTTTTACATTCTGTTTGAACGCTTCCGGATATGCTTTTTCAAACTGTTCCAGCTGCGCAGTCCATGCAATCGGGCAAATCACGTTTACATTGATGCCATCCGGCCCCCATTCGGTGGCAGCCACACGGCTGATACCGCGGATGCCTTCTTTTGCAGCTGCGTACGCACTCTGACCAAAGTTGCCGAATAAGCCAGCGCCGGAGGCAAAGTTGATAACAGAACCTTTTGTTTCTTTCAGATATGGATAGCAGGCTTTCATGTAGTGGAACACGGCATATAACCCGGAGTACATAGCCAGGTCAAACTGTTCCACCGTGTGGTCAGCCAGAGTTACACCGGAAGCCGAAGCCTGTGCATTGTTGATTAACACATCAATGCGGCCGAATGCATCGATGGTCTGTTTTACTACGTCAGCAGCTGCCGCTTCGTTATCTGCACCTGCACTGATATCAGCCTGTACCGGCAGCACTTTCACACCGTACAGCCGTTCCAGCTCTTCCTTTGCATCTTCCAGTTTTTTCACGTTACGACCGGTAATGACAATGTTCGCCCCTTCTTTTGCATAGGCTGTTGCAATCCCGTAACCGATAGACCCGCATCTGCCGTCACTCAGAACCGCACGGCCGCCGCCTGTTACAATCACTGTTTTCCCTGTTAAAAATCCCATTCTAAACTCCTCCTCATCAATGTTTTCTTGCCTTGTTTCATTATAACTTTTCCAAAGATTTGCCGCAATATTTGTCCATCGGCTCATCTATAATAATTCTCATATAGAATAATTACCCGGATTGTGAAAGAAATATTCAATACAATGAAAAACAATGAGAAAAATTTCTATTTTTATTTTTTTAATATATGAAATACGCACGATATCGTTTTCGCTTGCGCCAACTGTTAAAATGTGGTATTCTATGCACAGGAACGACAAGGTACAAATCATCGTATTCATCACACCCGATACACAGAAGGCATGCATACAACCATAACAGAAATTCCTTAACCTATCATACTTTCAGGAGGAATGTTTATGTCAGACCATGCAAACAGAACCTACAAAGACAGCGTGTTTTCCCGGTATTTCAGAGAAAACAGCCAGGGGCTTGTGGAACTCTTCAATGCCATTGAAGGCACCAACTATCCACTCGACACACCAGTAGTGGTGGATACGCTGGAGGATGTACTGTATAAGGAAAAAATCAATGATTTATCCTTTGTGCTGGATGAACAGATATTGGTGTTAATAGAACATCAGTCAACAATCAACGAAAATATGGCACTTCGGTTGCTTATGTATGTGGCAAGGCTGTATGAAAAGCTGCTGAACCAGTGGGAAAAACGAGCTATGTATGAGGAAAAGCGGATTCCAATCCCGACACCCAAATTTGTGGTGCTGTATAACGGCAAAGCACCCTATCCGGAACATAACGTACAGTATTTATCGCAGTCCTATATGGTAAAAGAGGAATATCCGGCATTAGAATTGAAAGTAGATGTATATAATATCAATTACAGGGAAGACAGCGAACTGTTGCAGAAAAGCAAACATCTGACAGATTACAGTTTATTTGTGCACAAGGTGAATCAAAACTATGCGGCAGGAAAACCGCTGGCAGAAGCAATAAAGGAAGCCATATCCTATTGTATTGAACATGATATTATGCGAGAATTTTTAGAGGAAAACGGTAGTGAGGTGAACAATATGCTGCTGGGTGAATGGAAAATGGAAGAGGCCATGGAATATATTGCGGAAAAGTCTAAAAAAGAGGGTGAAAAGATCGGTATCGCAAAGGGTGAACAGCAAAAGCAGCAGGAGCTGATTCGTTTATTTGGTGATCTGTTAACGCCGGAACAGATTGCAGAAAAACTGCAGCTGCCGGTAGAATCTATACTGGCAATTCTGCAAAATGCCACTGTGGTCGCAGAGCCAGAAGTATCTTACGAAGCAAAGAAAACAGAATAACTCTATAAAAAGCTCTTCTGCCCTGTCACTCCGACAGCGCAGAGGAGCTTTTTGTATCGGTTTGAAATATTTTGATTTACAAAAATCACCCTTCTTTTATTATATTGATATAATTTCTCAGCTTTTCTGTCCGTGGACGTTTCTGTCCGGACAGTGGTGTCCGCCCTGCTCTAAAGTCAGATATCCCTCAATCCGCCTGTATACCCCTCTCTGCCGCCCTTTTCCCCTACCCCGGACACTTCTGTCACAAATTGCGCTAGATAATATAAAAAAGATAATAGAGATAGATAACTGATAAACAGATTGTAAAAAAGAAAAACGTAAAAAAAGAAAAAAGCACATCGGCTCAGTCTGCCCCAATGTGCTATCTTGCAAAAAAGGTGCTATATTGCATATAAATGTGCTTTACTGCACCAATCAGGTGCTATACTGCACACGGAAGGTGTTATATTGCATTTTGCTCGTTTGCAATCTTTTCCCGGATTTTTTATAATGCAGCTATCACATCAGCCAGGGAGGAACGGCCATGAACACCGCTGCTTTTAACAACACAAACAACGATACATATAACCATACAGATAAGCATGCTATGCTGCACTGGTTTTACAGCTTCACCGCTAAAGTACACTTGACCACTACCGCACAGCGCCTGTGGCACTGCCTGTATTGCCGCATGGATGGCACAGTAGCTGGTCGATTCTATGATATTTCCAGTACCTCGTTAGAAGATGAACTGGGCATCTGCCGTAAAACACTGCAGCGGGCCCGGGTTGCTCTGACCAAAGCAGGGCTGGTTCGGTGCGAAGTGCGCGGCAGAAGTTCAAACCGGAAGGCAGAGATTTGGACTATCTCTGTAAGTAAAGAGCAAAAAAAATGTGCTGTTATAAATAACCGCACATTACAAAATACATCGTTTCATCCTCCAGATAATTACCGACTGGAGCCATAGTGTACTGTTCGATACAAGCCGCTTTGAGGCGTTTCACCGCAAACGCGACCGCCTGTCAGCAGCCGCGTTTTTACGGATTACTTCAGCTATTGTAATACAGGTTGTCCGACGGATATTCGGCAGCACAGGTGACATCCACGCCCAGCTTGCGCAGGCATTCTTCATCGCTTCTGCTCAGAATGGTGGTGGAGTGTGCCTGGCACCCTTTCAGACCGCCCAGATGGTCTAAACAAACCTGCGCCATCGGGTTGGTAGCCGCACAGATGGTTAACGCAATCAGCATTTCCTCACAGTTTAACGCCGGGTTCTGGCTGCCAAGCATGTCCGATTTCAGTTTACGGATTGGTTCCAGAACAAACGGCGACATCAGATGAATTTCGTCGGCAACATGGGCCATCACTTTAATGGCGTTGAGCATTGCCGCAGCGGTAGCGGTCATCAGTTCCGAGGTTTTACCGGTTACCACAGTACCGTCATCCAGCTCGATTGCCACAGCTGAGCACACATGGTTTTTATCGGTCTGTCCTTTTTGTGTCAGGCGCCGTTCCATTTCATACGCTGCATTGCAGGCCGGTTCCACCACTTTGCGGTCAAAGGGCTGCAGGCCTAATTCTTCCATGATGAGACGGACACGTTCAAAGGTGGCATAGTCCACATAGCCTTTTTTGTATTCACAGGCTGTTTTAAAGTAACGCCGAATCACTTCCTGCCGGGATGCTTCTTTCACCACTTCGTCATCCACAATGCCGAAGCCTACCCGGTTCACGCCCATGTCGGTCGGAGATTTATAAACGGCTTCCTGGCCGGTAATACGCTCAATGATTCGTTTCACCACCGGAAATGCCTCGATATCGCGGTTGTAATTGGTTGCAACTTCACCGTATGCATCCATATGGAACGAGTCAATCATATTTACATCTTTTAAATCGGCAGTAGCTGCTTCGTACGCAATATTCAGCGGATGCTTCAGCGGCACATTCCACACCGGGAAGGTTTCAAACTTGGAATAACCAGCCACTTTACCGCGGGTATTTTCATGATATAACTGGCTTAAGCAGGTAGCCAGTTTACCGCTGCCAGGGCCAGGCGCCGTGACAACCACAATCGGTTTCGTTGTTTCAATATACGGGTTTTTGCCATAACCTTCCTCGCTGACAATGGTATTGACATCCACCGGATACCCCTTGGTTGCCTGATGTTTATACACCTTGATGCCTCTGCGTTCCAGCTTATTGATAAACACCTGCGCCGCCGGCTGCTGATCATAGCGGGTAATCACTACACTGTTCACTTCCAGCTCCCACGCACGTAAATCATCAATCAGGCGCATCACATCCATGTCGTAGGTAATGCCGAAGTCCCCGCGAATTTTATTCCGTTCAATATCTCCTGCATACACGCAGATAATGATTTCCACTTTATCTTTTAAACTGTGCAGCAGTTTAATTTTTGCATCTTCATCAAATCCCGGCAGCACGCGCTTTGCATGATAGTCGCCCAAAAGCTTTCCGCCAAATTCCAGATAGAGTTTATCGTAATCGTTCACACGCTCCAGAATGTATTTGGACTGTTCCTCCAGATACTTTTTCGCATCAAACCCTATTTTCATATCCCGCAGACTCCCTCCATACAGTTTCTTATCTATGTTCGTATTCCATACAATTTCACTAATCATTATATTATAACAATGTTTCTGTGAAAAAAAAAGTGGTCATCTCGCTTTTTCCGTGTTTATTTGCAAAAAAATCAGGTGTATCGTCTGATACACCTGATGGATTTCGTTATACTGCCGGATTATTCTTCATCGAATAAATCTTCTACTGCTTCTTTCATTTTACCGAAAAAGCCTTTACTTTTTTCGTTTTTTTCCTCTTTTTTTTTGCTGCTGTCTTTTGTATCTGCAGGCTCTACTGTCTGAAAGGTTGCAGACAGCTGCTGCAGCAAATCACGCTGTTCGGCAGTCAGGTTTTTCGGTGTCACCACTTTGATGGTCACGTACTGGTCGCCTTTGCCGTAGCCCTTGATATTTTTTACCCCTTTCCCTTTCATGCGGAATTTAGCTCCGCTCTGTACACCGGCAGGAATGGTGAGTGTTACTTTTCCTTCCAGCGTCTGCACCTGAATATCAGCACCCAGCGCTGCCTGAGCAATGTTGATTTCCTGTTCCATGTAGATATCATCTTCATCACGGATGAAAAGCGGATGGCTGCGCACATTGATGTAAATATACAAATCGCCGTTAGGGCCGCCCTGTTCGCCAGGGTCACCTTCGCCGCTCATACGCAGGCGGGAACCCACGTCCACACCGGCCGGTACTTTGATTTCGATTTTTTTGTTCACCCGTTTTTTTCCTTTGCCGTTGCATTCCGGGCACGGGTCTTTGATGACCTGACCGGTACCGCCGCAGGTCGGGCAGACTTTGGCAGTCTGCATCTGGCCAAACGGTGTCCGCTGCATGGTAAATACCTGCCCTGTACCGTTACACTGGCTGCAGGTGGTCGGACTGGTGCCCGGTTTTGCGCCGGATCCATGGCAGGTGCCGCAGTTTTCCCATTTTGGCAGGGTGATGGTTTTTTCTGTGCCGAATACCGCCTCTTCAAAATCGATGGTTAAATCGTAGCGCAGGTCAGAACCTTTTCGAGGCCCTCTCTGCTGCTGACCGCCGCCGAAGCCGCCGCCAAAGAACATATCAAAAATATCGTTCATGCCGCCGAAATCCTGGCCGCCAAAACCTCCAAAGCCACCGGCACCGCCGCCAAATCCGCCAGGGCCGTCGTGGCCGAACCGGTCATACTGTTCGCGTTTGGTGGAGTCGGACAGGGTTTCGTATGCTTCGTTGATTTCTTTAAATTTTTCTTCTGCTTCTTTATTATCCGGATTTACATCAGGATGATACTGTCTGGCCAGTTTCCGGTAGGCTTTTTTCAGTTCATCATCGCTGGCGTTTTTCTCTACGCCGAGTACCTCATAATAATCGCGCTTTGCCACGACTGGTCCTCCTCTTTCCTTCTGCACAGAAAAGCGCATCTGAACCAGCTGCGCTTTTCCTTAGCAGGATTTCCTGTTCTGCTGCTTTATGCAATTATACTTCTTTGTATTCTGCGTCGTATACGCCGTCTTCATGAGGAGCAGACTGGCCGCCCATATCAGCGCCGCCCTGCGCCTGCTGTGCAGCTGCATACATTTTTTCTGTCATTTTGTACAGAACATCCTGCAGTGCTTCTGTTTTTGCTTTGATTTCTGCAGTATCGTTACTTTCCAGCGCTGCTTTCAGTTCATCTTTTGCTTTGTTGATGTCTGCTGCTTCAGCAGCATCTACTTTATCGCCCATATCTTTCAGTGTTTTTTCTACCTGGAATACCATAGCATCTGCATTGTTGCGGATATCTACTTCTTCTTTGCGTTTTTTATCTGCTTCTGCGTTCATTTCTGCATCTTTAATCATCTGTTCAATTTCAGAATCGCTCAGACCGCTGCTGGATTTGATGGTAATTCTCTGTTCTTTGCCGGTACCCAGATCTTTTGCAGATACATTTACGATACCGTTGGCATCGATGTCAAATTTTACTTCAATCTGCGGAATACCGCGTGGAGCCGGCGGAATATCCATCAGAGTGAAGCGGCCCAGTGTTTTGTTGTACTGTGCCATTTCACGTTCGCCCTGCAGTACATGGATGTCGGTGGATGTCTGGTTATCGGCAGCAGTGGTGAATACCTGCTGACGGGATACTGGAATGGTGGTGTTGCGTTCTACGATTTTTGTAAATACGCCGCCCAGTGTTTCAATCCCTAAGGACAGTGGTGTTACGTCCAGCAGTACCACGTCTTTTACTTCACCGGCTAACACGCCGCCCTGAATTGCAGCACCGATTGCAACGCATTCGTCCGGGTTGATGCCTTTGAATGGTTCTTTACCCAGCAGATTTTTGATGGCATCCTGTACCGCTGGAATACGGCTGGAACCGCCAACCAGAATTACTTTTTGGATATCGTTTGCGGATAAGCCGGCATCTTTCAATGCCTGACGGGTTGGACCCATTGTTTTTTCCACCAGATCAGCAGTCAGTTCATTGAATTTTGCTCTGGTCAGAGTTAAATCCAGATGCTGCGGACCGTTTTCATTCATGGTGATGAATGGCAGGTTGATGTTGGAGCTGGTTACGTTAGACAGCTCGATTTTTGCTTTTTCTGCAGCTTCTTTTAAGCGCTGCATTGCTGTTTTGTCGTTTGCCAGGTCAATACCGGTCTGTTTTTTGAATTCTACCAGCATCCAGTCGATTACTTTTTCATCGAAGTCATCGCCGCCCAGACGGTTGTTCCCGCTGGTTGCTTTTACTTCAAAAATACCGTCGCCCAGTTCCAGAATGGAAACGTCGAAGGTACCGCCGCCCAGGTCAAATACCAGTACGGTCTGGTCGTCGCCTTTGTCCATGCCGTAAGCCAGAGAAGCTGCGGTTGGTTCGTTGATGATACGCAGTACATTTAAGCCTGCAATTT
>JAFYPD010000078.1 GCA_017547685.1 Peptococcaceae bacterium | reverse complement strand
TATATATACAATCTCTAACTATTCGACATATTGGAATTTGAAAACCACAATTTTATAAGTGATTATTAACCCTCGCAGGGTTTTAATAAAATCCTCCAAAAGCCTTGAAAATAAAGGGTTTATCGCAAAATGCTCACCTTAACTTATTATACGATTTCACACTGTTTTATTCTTCCCTTGGAAGCTGATAAGGGCAAACACAAGGGCAAGAAAATCTGGTAACAAGATATAACAGAATGTGGCAATCGGAGAACTATGACGTATGTGCGAATATATTATACTGGAGGATTTATTATATGGACAAGTATATTTTTGATGAAAGCAACGGTTTATGGTATGAATTGCAGGGAGATTATTATATCCCTTGTCTGATACTTTCCGAAGAAGAAATGCAGCCTATCGGCTTATGGGCACAACGCCACAAGCAGTATCTAAAGGAGCATAAGCACATTGTTTACACCACAATGCTGATTGAGGGGACACTTAACCGCTATCTTGCAGATATTAACCAACAGGCGGAGCAAATGTTCCACAGATTGATTGATGAAATGGCTCAAAAGCAGGGTGTGACAGAACAGTTAAAAGCAGAAAATCAAATGGAATGGGTACAGCAGATGAACGCTTGCAAGGCACAGGCAGAAGAAATAGTGAAGTTTGAACTGATTTATGATTGATACCGAGAACTCCCGGACGAAAATGTTCGGGAGTTTCTTGTATGAATGGTAGAAAACTTCACACTTGTATGCTATACTTTATTTTACGCAAGAGCAAGATGCGTTCGAAGCTGTAGAAGGCTTTAGTTCTGTCATGTTATGAAAGCAGTACACATCGGGTGCATTTAGAAAATTGCTCCAATCAAATGGTATCAAGCAATCATTTTCAGCTACCGGCAGGCCTCATGACAACGCAGTCGCAAAGAAGGTTTCCGCGAAAGCGTAAAACAGTATATTCAGTTTTACAATGAGGTTCGCCCTCATCAAACCCTGAAATACCAGATACCACAGGCCTTTGAGACCGAGCACGATTCAATTTTATCGAAAACATGTGTCCAAATAGCGACATGGAGTAAAAATAATACTTTTGCATTTCTGGACTTTTGGAATATCTTCTCCAAAATACAAAATCGGAAAACCCAAGCATTGCCAGGCTTTCCGAAAAGAAAAAAACGTTTTTCGAAAAAAATGTTCGAAAAACGGGTTTCGTTCAGAAAAGCAGGACACCGTGAAACCGCACAGTCCAACCATATAACTTATTGGTGGAACATGCGATTTTACGGTGGGGTTGAGATATGAGGAGGAATACATCATGTACTATCACATAGCAGAGACGCTAAAACCAATCCGGCCAGAAGATGTTGAGATTTGGGAGAAAATCGCAGTCATTCTAAATCCGGAAGAAATCAAGGACCATAAGCTGCCAGCTATGCTGATTCCGCCGGAGTCTATGCTCTGCGCAGGAAATATTAAGGGCTGTCGGCTGATGGTTGAGCAAAACCGAATCCTCGGCGAGATTCACGAGCCGGCAAGACCACATCAGCAGGAAAAGAAAATCGTTTTCACATGGTGGAACAACAACCTTCTTTTTGTTGATGCGGACGGAGAAGCCGCCAAATGTATGGAACGGGTCAGGAATATGCGCCCGCATCATGCGGATGGGGCATATGATTTACTGATGGATTTTTTTCTGGCTCTGATTATGGATGACCTCTTCCATATTCAGAACATGGAAGAACGCATTTCCGGACTTGAACAGATGGTATTGGATAACCGGACAGATAAGTTTATCAGGCAAATGAGCCGGCTCCGGAAGGAACTGAATCAACATAACCGTTACTACGCTCAGATGAATGATATGGTGGCAACTTTACAGGAAAATTCTACCGATTTATTGGATGAATGCGGTTCCGGCAGGCTGCAGTATATTCTTCGCAGGTTGAATCGCTTACAAGAGGAAACCCAGATGCTGCGAGAATATGCCAGTCAGGTCAGCAGCGAGTATCAGGCCCAGATGGATCTTGGGCAGAACCGGATTATGAAGCTTTTGACAATTGTTACCACAATTTTTATGCCGTTGTCTCTGATTGCAGGATGGTATGGAATGAATTTTGACAATATGCCGGAACTTCATTGGGTCTATGGTTATCCGGCGGTGGTTGTGCTGAGTGCATTAATTGTGGGAGGATGTATTTACTACTTCAAGAAAAAACGATACTTGTAAACGGAAGCGCCCTGGAACTTCCAGGGCGTTTCGTATTGGGTTATTTGTCTACCAATCGGTAGCCGCCGTCGATTTCCGTTAAAATACTTTTTTCCGTTTCAATTTGCCCGCCCAAAAGTCCCTGTGAAGACCGGTTTTGATGGATTCGCTTCATCATAGTTCATTTCCTCCTTAAAAGGAACTCACACCAGCAGTATGAATGCTTACAATCCGCTGTGATAAAACAAAAAGCCGCAGGGAATGGCATGTGTCCATAAAACAGTTAATCCTCCGTATGGTTGAGATCATCCGGAGGATTCTTTATAGTCTATATTCTAACTTGCTTGCGGCAATTCCACAGGGGATAGCCGCTTTAGCGGCGCAAAGTAATGCAGCCACCTTGAGGTTACGAAATGACGAAATTTTCTTGGTCATACAGTTTTCTCCTGCTGACGGAAAATGAAGATGCCGATACTCCCGATAGGAGCGCCTTGCAGTTTGGTTTTTAATAGTCCGACAAACATGGATTTGAAAATTACAATTTTATAAGTGGTTATTAACCCTCACAGGGTTTTAATAAAATCCTCCAAAAGTCTTGAAAATAAAGGGTTTATCGCAAAATGCTCACCTTAACTTATTATACGATTTCACTTATGTTTATTCTTCCCTTGGAAGCTGATAAGGGCAAGAAAATCTGATAACAAGATATAACAGAATGTGGCAATCGGAGAACTGTGACGTATGTGCGAATATATTATACTGGAGGATTTATTGTATGGACAAGTACATTTTTGATGAAAGCATCGGCTTATGGTATGAATTGCAGGGAGATTATTATATCCCTTGTCTGATACTTTCTGAAGAAGAAACACAGCCTATCAGTTTGTGGGGACAGTGCCACAAGCAGTATCTAAAGGAGCATAAGCAGTTCCTCTATACCACAATGCTGATTGAGGGTACACTAAACTCCTACCTTGTAGATAGTGACAGACAGGCACAGGAGCGTTTGCTCCTGCTGACAAAGCAAATTGCAGAGCAGGAAAATGTGACCGAGCAACTGAAAGCAGATAATTCTATGCTGTGGGTGCAGAAAATGAATGAAATCCAGTCCAGAGTTAGGGAAATCATTTATAGCAAAATTATCTACGTATAGTAAAGGTTGGGGCGGTAAGCCAGTTCTTGGCTTATCGCCCTTGTTTGCTCATCAGCAAAATAAAGAAATACCGTCAATGGCAGTGCTTGCACTGTTCATCAGGACCATTGACGGTATTGTGTATTTTGCTATTGTTATCTTTATTTTTTGCATCTGAGTGATATAATTTATTTAATATTCTGCGGAAACTTTGAATTTTACGCATATTTACATTACGTAAAAGTACACATAGAAACACTTTGTGTGTAGAAACACTTGACTTTGTGGGGCGTTATGAGGCAAAAGTTTTGTATCGGCCTTTTTTATAAAAAATTCACATATAAATCATAAATCTTCCATTGAATCTTATTTTAAGTTTAGTATACTTATTTTCTATATATGGAAAAGGAAGTGAAAGTCGAAAAATGATGAGTTATTCTATATCGCAATGGATTTTATTTTTCTTTTGCTACGCATTTATCGGATGGATTTGGGAATGTTGTTTCGTTTCGATGAAGGAATTTTATAGAAATAGGAAATG
>JAFYPD010000077.1 GCA_017547685.1 Peptococcaceae bacterium | reverse complement strand
TTGTGTTCAGTTGTGGTATAATGTACATGATCCATAGTGATTGCTCCTTTGGTGATTGTTGATTTGACACCTACATTCTACCACAGGAACACTGCTATGGATTTTTTATTTAATTGTTCAACTTGATTATACAATCAACCTAATTAATTCCTCCTTGGATAAAAATGTGTTTTATACACTGGCCAAATGTATGATGTAAAAATACTTGCTTTTTTTAGAAAAGACAACGAAAATGTAAAAAATAACTGAAAAAAAGTAATGAGCGGTAAATTGAGATGAAGGTTGAATGTTTCTATAAGTATGAGCAGCTAGTGTTGAAAATAAAAATAGAGGTTTGGGCTAACTTGTATGCAAACAGCAAAAAGCACCATGTATAGCGATTTGAACATGTCATTTCACTATATATGGTGCTTTTTTGAAGTTAGAATAGATCTTGTCTTAGCCTCAACGGGTTCATTTATTTGGTTTTATTAATTGGTGAATACTAACATCTAATTCATCAGCGATAAGATATAAAGTCTGTAATGTTGTGCTGTTCATTGTATTAGGGGACTCAATACGACTGATTTGCTGTTTACTAAGATGAACGGCTTCGGCGAGCTGCTCCTGAGTAAGCCCTTTTTTGTTACGATAGAATTTTATATTTAAACCCAATTCAATAAAATGATCGCGGTATTTATCGGTATCCATAAGAATTCCTCCTTATGTATATTGTAAATCCGAAATTTCTTTATAAAAATGGCTTGAAATGTTATAAAATATACATAAAATGTTTATTTAGAAACATGAGAGGTGAAAAAGATGTTGAAAATAATTGAATTGAGAAAATCAGTAGAAAATTATAAAAAAATGCAGTTGTATTCCATAGACTGTATTAGTGTTGAAAGTTCGAGTATTAATGATTTAATACGTGATCTGGAGGATGGTGCAGGACATACATTTTGCGAAGTGGAAAAGAGTAATATGATTGCAAAAGTGATAGCCTATATGGAATTTGGGCTTCCGTATGAGAAAAATAAAAGTGTATTGGAAAAAGTTCTACGAATATGTGGTATTTCAAAAAAAGAAGTGAACGAATTAGTTGATAAGGACGCAATGTATGTTAAAGCTACAAAGATGAATATGCAAAAAATCATTATCTGGAAAAGTCAGTCGTTAAGCAATGAGTATATGAATAAAGGTACCGTTATAGAAGACATTATTTTTAAGATAAAAAACAAGCATACGGGAGAATATTGCTATAGTACAGACATTTGCAAATATGAGTTAATAATTGAGCCTGATATGGCAATTTTACGAAACACAGTAAGAGGTATAGAATACTATTTATTCTGAAGTGGGAATATATGTAACCGGAAATTACAGGATTTCCGGTTATTTTTACAATATTATTGCTCACTTTTTTCTATATGCGTATACTAGGTAACAATAAAAGGGGGCAGGCAGATGATAATTGGAATCTGTGAGGATCAGCAAGAAGTACGAACGGATTTGAAGAAAAAGATAGAACGTAATTCCTATGGCTGTTCTTTTGAAATTTATGAATTTCGTTCAGGGGAAGAAATGCTGGACAGTTCTATAAAATTTGATTTGCTTTTTCTGGATATTGAACTGGCTGGAACTGTAACTGGGTTAGAGGTAGCGCAGGAACTGCAGCGGCGATTTTTAGATTTGATAATAGTTTTTGTATCGGGCTATACACAGTATGTATCATCTGCGTTTCGCCTAAACACTTTTCAGTTTTTATTAAAGCCTATCGATGATAAAGTTTTTCAGGAAGAGTTCGCACGTTGTATTCGTCATTATAGAACCGGGCATGATATGTTTCGCGTTTTTCAAAATGGCGAGGTAATAGAACTCAAAATGAGGGATATCGTTTATATTGAATCTGACAAGCGAAAGATTATCATTCATTTGCGTGGCGGGAAGCAGTATGAAATGTATGGAAAAATCAGTGAACAGGAAGAAGAATTATCGGTTCATCATTTTATAAGGATTCATAAGAGTTATCTTGTAAACTGCCGGTATATTAAAAAATTAACAGATGAAACAGTTTGGCTGATAGGAATAAGCAAAGAGGACAGTGTTGTATTGCCGTTAAGTCGTCGCTGCAAAGAAAAAGCCAAAGAGCAATACCATATGTATTTCTTCGAGGTATAGTATATGAATACAAAACTTATTATTGGATTTTATTAGCGTCGGGTTTGAACTTTTAATTGCGTATCTGTTTTTTAGTACATTTTTGGTACGGTGGAGAATTCCAAAAGTTCAGGCTGCGGGAATTTATACGATTGTTTTTTTGTTTAAGTTAGCTGGTTCCTATTTGCTCCCAGAAGCCTGGATGAAAACGATATGGGCTCTGTGCAGTTATTTTGTATTGGCGAATTGTTTTTATGGAACGATTACAAAAAAAGTAACAATGACAGGTTTTTTAGGCTTAATTACAATATTGCCGGAGTATATTGTTCATGGTTTATTAATGCTGTTTGCCGGATCTGTTTATGCGACAGGGACATATAATTTGCATGATTACGCGATAGGAATGTTCCTTTCGAAATTTCTGGTAATATTTATTTGTTCTTTTTTGTATTACTGGCAGCATTGTAAACAGGAAAAAATACTTCATGATTTAAATTATCGATGGTATTTTTCTTTTTTGATATATCCAGCAATTACGCTGATTGTTTTGATACAGAACTATTACCTGATTTTACAAGATGAACAGATGATTTATGTAAAATTGTTTGTATTAAGCAGTGCGCTTTTAGTGTTATCGAATGTCATATTTTTCTTAATATTGGACGAGATGCATCGATTACAGGCAAACAAATTAAAAATAGAATTAGCTGAACAAAGACTGGCAGCGCAAGAACAACATTATGCAGAACTGACAGAACGGAATAAAGAAATAAAAAAGCATATTCATGATACAAAAAATCTTTTACTGGTATTGCAGAGTTATGTGACGCAGGGAAATTTACATAATGCGGAGACCCATTTAAAAGAGATGCTGGACAATCTGGATTCCGGAACGGTAGATTATACCGGGAATATTGTTTTGGACACCGTATTAGGAGCAAAGATAAACGAAGCCCAAAAATATGCGATAAAAATTGTTCCGGCCATTGCATTGTATGGTCAGCTGAATATCAAGATACTTGACTTAGCGTTATTATTGGGGAATGCGCTGGATAATGCAATTGAGGCAACCTCAAAAATTGACGGAGAGATAGAGAAGAAAATATATTTAACAGTAAAGTTGCATCAGAATATATTGCATATTGTTGTTAAAAATCCTGTTGCCTGTCCAGTTTTAATAAAAAACAACAGCATTGAAACAAATAAAGAAAATAGTGAAATGCATGGTCTTGGAATTCCGAATATGCAGACTCTGGTTCGAAAATACGGGGGGACAATGGATATTCGCTGTACAAATCAGTTTTTTATTTTAAATATGGTTCTGGAAAATGAGGAGGAATTTCGTTGATTTTAAAGTGGACAGATACGATTGTGGATTTGCTCATAAATGAAAATATTATTTCAGAGCAGGAAAAAGATGTTTACATGTATTGTGTCCAGACATTTTTATTTCAAAGTATAACATATGGAATAATTTTGTTACTTGCAAATTGCCTGGATGTTATGGCGTTAACGATAGCTTATTATATTGGTTTTTTACCAATCCGATATGTGGCTGGCGGTTATCATGCAAGCAGTCATAGCAGATGTTTATTGTTAACCTTAGGCGTGTATATTCTATCGATAATTATGTGTTTGTTGGTGACGCACACAACACCATATCCAGTTTTAGTATCGAATCTTATCATCTCAAGTGTGTTGATTATCTGGGCTGCACCAGTTGATCATAAAAATCGTCCATTTTCACCGCGGGAAAAGGAACGATTCAGAAGACGAAGCTACATTATTACAATCGTAATCATTGTTTTGTCTTTAGTAATTTTGACAGTATCCGTAAAAACGTCAGTAGTTATGTCATTGGGAGTATTAAGTGCAGCATGTTCTTTAGCTGCTGGCAGCATTCAGAGAAGAAAGGAGCAACTATGTTAAAAAAATTAATTACACGTTATGGACATGTTTTTGCAGCAGTTACTTTATTAGTTGGTCAGCTTTCCACTAATTTAGCTTGCAGTGGGCCATATTATCAGCCGGAAGTTCCAAAACAATTATTAAAAGATTAAAACTTTAATAATAGAAGTATGAACCTTTTATACTTGTTTTAATGGGGTTCTAAATCAAATAAGCAAGTATAAAAGTAAACCGCCTTTGTTGAATCAAACAATAGTAATGTTTTGATTTAATAAGGGCGGTTATTGTTTTGGGCAAGAGATAAATGAATTATTAGATTTATTCTTAAGATTTTCTAACAAGGAGAAACATATTAAGGAGCGTCATGAAGCCATTCGCTCTCGCGAAATAGGCTATCTGATACAGGCTGAATTTGCCAAACGAAACGGTACAAAAAGCAAGGACACAACAAACGGGGTTAAAAAAGGAAAGTACAGCGCACAATATGCCTTAAGTGAAAAACTGATTTGTGGTGAATGCGGAACACCTTACAGAAGAGTAACCTGGACGATGCGTAATGGGGAAAAGAAAATCGTGTGGCGCTGTATCAGCAGATTAAAAGATGGGAAGAAATATTGCAAACATTCACCGACTATTGAAGAAAGCGTTTTACATGACGCATTAATAAAAGCAATTAACCAGTATATCAATAACAAGGACGAACTGCGATGGCTACTCAAGGAAAGCCTTAATGAAGCAGCGAAGAGTATGCCAGTTGAAAACGAGCATGAAATAGAACAACGAATCGAAACGCTGGAACAGTCCGTACTAAATCTGGCGGAAATGCAAGTATGTCCACGGCGGAACTTAATTATTTTGATGCAAAAATAAAAGAAATCGAAGAAGAACTCACGGAATTATATGGACAGAAGCAGAATCTGAAAAAGATAGGGCAGCTAAATATGATATTTGAAAATGTTGATGAAGAGCTGCTGGAATTTATCGATGTTATGGAAATGGATTTAAGCAAGTATAACAATATACTGGTGAGGAAAATTGTACAGCGAGTAACAATGTTGCAGCAGGATAAGATAGAGGTAGTGTTTGTGGATGGAAACAGGTTTGCTGCAAAAGTATATAATTCAGGAGCAGACTTTAAAATTGAACTTGGAACGGTACAATGTTATAATATATGAATACCTTATTTGACATTCTATAAAAATTTGTAGAAACGGCAGTATTAAATATATTTGTGATGACTGTGTAGATAAGTTATTTTACAGTTCTGTATATTTCGATACTTTTTAGAGGAAGGCACTTTTATCGAAATGTGTTTATATTGACATAGCATTAGGAATGTGATAATAAGGCTATTATGAAATTATTTATCTGTGATATATTGTATTACGTTTAGACGTATTTCTTGCCAAGCGGAAGTAGTCATTAATTAATAGGTTAGAAAACAAAAGAATAAGACAGATTATCATATTTTATGATAATCTTTAAAATGATATCGAAGGATAGATTATATGATAATATATGAAGAAACAGATAAAGTGTTACGAGGAGTTACTTTTATTGATTTGTTTTGTGGTATAGGTGGTTTTCATACGGCACTTTCGTCTTTAGGAGGGAAGTGTGTTTTTGCCTCGGATATAGATAAATTTGCTAAGGAAGTATATGAACGCAACTATGGTATGGAACCTCATGATGACATAAGAAAAATTCCTGTTGAAGAAATTCCCAAACATGACATACTTTGCGCAGGTTTTCCATGTCAGCCTTTTAGTATTTCGGGAAACAGAAAAGGATTTGATGATCCAAGAGGAAATTTATTTTTTGATATTGTGAAAATTTTAGACTATCATAGACCTAAAGTTGTTTTTTTAGAGAATGTAAAAAATTTTGAAAAACATGATGGTGGAAAAACATTGGAACGTGTAAAAAGTGAATTGATGAAGAGGAAATATATAGTTTATTCTAAGGTGCTATGTGCTTCTGACTATGGTATACCTCAAGCTAGAAACAGAATATATATTATCGCTTTTCGTAATGATTTAGATTCAAGTCAATTTTCTTTTCCTGTCCCTTTTGATGAATACAAAGTGTTACAAGATATCTTAATTAATGATGAACTAAATACTATTCCAGGTACGTATGAAATTGTTAGAGAATATGAACTTATAATAAATATGCCGCAGAATCGTTCAAATGAACTTCTGCGTATAGGAAAAATTGGATTAGGACGTCAAGGCGAACGCATATATTCTCCGTTAGGGGTGTCAACTACATTATCTTCTCAAGGCGGTGGTCTTGGTGGAAGAACAGGGATGTATTTAATTAATGGTAAAGTAAGAAAACTATATCCGCGGGAATGTGCACGTTTAATGGGTTTTCCAGATACATTTAAGTTAGCAACGACACAAGAGCAAAATTATAAATTGTTTGGGAACAGTGTCGCAGTAGAAGTGGTTCAATTGATTACGAAAGAAATTGCTAAATATTTATCTTAGCAATAAAGCAGCTAGGAGGGATAAAGAGGATGGATGAAAATCAGAAAATTCCTTTTAATTTTACTTATTATGCGATGAAACTTCTAGGTAAAAATTTATATTCTAATCCTTGGACAGCGGTATCTGAAATTGTTGCTAATGGAATAGACGCTGGTGCAAATAATATATATGTGTTAATTGATATACGGAATAAAGACCGGGCTATTGTTGAAATATTTGATGATGGCAGTGGAATGTCCTATGAAGATTTATGTTTAAAGTATACATTGATAGGGAGAAATAAACGTTTAGAAAATGAAAATAAAAAAGGAAAGACTTTGGGAAGGAAGGGTATAGGCAAATTAGCAGCGTTGTATTTATCACCTAGATATTATCTTTATACAAAGACAAAAGATGAAAAATCTTCTTGGGTTATAGATACGCAAGGGATACTTGATAGTGATATTCCTGCACTTAATAAAGTAGAGTATGACGATAATCGTTTGATATCTAAATTGCATTGGGGAAAACTGGAGACTGGGACGATGATACATCTTTCCGATGTGGATTTGCGCAGAATTGGGCCAGAAAGATTGAAAAGTTTACCGGTAATATTGGCTGATTATTATCTTGAAAATGTTATCTCATCTTCAATTTTTGTTTGTATTATTAATGACGACAAAGATCAAATTAAATTTAAAAAAATTAAAAAAAATATTAATTTTGATACAATGTATGCCATTTTTGATAATACGGGATTGGGATATAAAAATAAAATTCGGCCAAAAGTTTTTTTGACGAAAGAAACAGTAGATCCTCAAGTTGATTATCCGCGTCATACTATGAAATTAGATGAAAGTAAATATATTTGTTCTGGAACAATTCCAATGATGAATCTACAAGGAGAAATGCGAGATATTCCATTTAAAATGGTTGGATGGATAGGAATACATTCCTCTTTGGATAATAACATTTTAAAACGAAATTCGGAAAATGGAAAAAAGATTCAAAATCATCCGAATGCTCTTCGTTTATATGTTAGGGGCAAACTCGCAGTGAATAATTTAATGAATTATGTAGCCTCGACAGCAGCATTAGCGTCTTATATTGAAGGTGAAATTTCTTTTGATGTATTAGATGACGATATGTTTGAAGATGCATCTACATCAAATAGAGAAGGCTATAGTATTAGTGATCCTAGAATAAAAAAATTGATAGAGATAGTCGGGAAAATAATCGGAACACTTATTACAGAAAGAACTAAAATCGGTAACGCGATCAATAAGGAACTTGCGGAAATTGAAAGAAAAAAAGAAGAAGCCAAAAATGAAGCTGAACGGTTGAAGACACTGGCTGAAAAAAAGGCAGAAGATGAAAGGTTTGCCAAAGAAAATGCAGAACGAAATGCTGCATTAGAACGTGAAAAGGCAAAGCGAGAAAAAGAGTCAAGAAAAAAAGCAGAAGAACAAAGAGATAGTGCTGTAGCTGAAGTTGAGAAGGCTCATGAGCGGTTATTTGTATTAGAAAATAATTTTACATCAGAAGGCGAAAGGTATAAACATGCTATACATTTATCAGTTAATTTTGCTAAAGAAATAAGAAGTTTAGTATGTGATTTTGAAGATTTCGATGCTGATGATTATAAAGACTTTGATAAGATTATAGAAATAATTATGGCAATTGATCTATCAGCGGCTAAAATTGAAAATTTGCCTAAATTTATTGATTCGGCAACCTTTTCTTTATCCTCGCCCAAAATAAAAACAGATATTGTTCGACTAATTAAAGAGTATCTTGAAGCAAAAGGTAACAAACGATTACAATATTCTTTTAATGTGTTAGGAACTACAATAAAAGAGCTTGATTTTCCAGAAATCTTAATGTTTATCGAAAATATTATTAGTAATGCGCTGAAAGCTAATGCGACATCTTTGAGAATAGAAAGTAAAAATGTAAATGGGAAATGTCAAATTGATTTCATAGATAATGGAAAAGGATTGGATAGCAAATATTTATCTAATCCTCAAGCAATTTTTGATTTGGGCGAAACGACTACTCCTGGTGGATTTGGAATAGGTGCGTTTCATATGAGAGAAATAATTGAAAAAATGAATGGTCAGATTACAGCTATACCATCAATGCCAAAGGGTTTGATAATAAGGGTGGAAATCTAATGAGTAAATTTAGAATATTGTGGATTGATGATCAAAAAACGAAATGTAAAAGAGATGTACGCTCAGTGGAACGTATTATTGAAACTTTAGGTTATGAAGCAGATATTCAATTAATTGATGATATTTCGGCGGAGAGTCTCAGTAGTAAAAATGGCACATTGAATAAAGCTATACGGGCACGTGATGTGGATTTGTTTATTATTGATTATAATTTGAAAAATGATTTGTTTGGCGGAGATGTTGTTGAAGAAATTAGATGGAATAACGATATATATACAGATATTGTTTTTTATTCTAGCGTGCCTGCTTCGCTAATTGATGCTGTACAGAAAAGTTTTGAATCAGAGTCTAGTATGCAATATTTTGATGGTGTTTATATAGCACCATTGGGTGATGAGTTTACTGAGAAAATAAGAAGTGTTATCGTAAAAATAATAAAATCTTGGTATAATGTACACTCAATAAGAGGAATTGTTCTATCAAAAGCTAGTAAATTTGAACAAATGATTTCAACGATTATTAATATAAATTATTATCAGTGTTTAGACAAGCTAAAAAATGATGTGACTGAAAAAGGCGATAATGTTTGTAATAATACGATTGCAAAATGGTCATCATTGAAAAAAGAAAGTGACCCAATTCCTAAAATTTTAAATGATCCAATAAATTTTAATTGGAAAGTAAAAGAAATGCTTCTTGAAAGATTGTGTAGTGAAAAGATAATCAGCATTTCTGTATGGGAAGATATCAAAAATATTTTTTCATTGAGAAATAATTTTGCCCATAATCCCATGCATTTAAGAGAGGGGGTACTAGTTCTCTCGACACGCAAAGGGGAAGAGAAATTTGACGAAAATGATATAGATGAAATCAGAGCGAAATTAACTCGAATAGAAGACGATTTGCAAAGATTAATAGATATAGGCGGTGGACAGGTTATAATACCAGACTTGCACGATAAATAAGAGTTTTGGTGTACCCAATAAAGCAAGGTTACTAAAGTGGATTTCATATAGAAATTGTTTCAAGGATAGCAGAGTTGGATTTTTGCGTTAATGTTGATAAAAACGTTAGTGTTGGTTCTTATGAAAAAACTAATTTGTTTATTATGAAGTGCTGAAAGAATAGGGCTGAATATAGTTTATCACCTATTCGCAATTTTAATTATAAAGTCAGAGGAAAGATCGTAGGATTGATATATTTTTATGATTGGCTGATATCTAAACTGACTCGGAATCACCACTTAAAGCCCGAATTTATCGGGCTTTTTTCTTTTCGTGTTGCATTTCGTGTTGCATGATATTTGCAAAGTAATCGGGTTGTACAGCCTGAATAATGGTTCTATAATAAATGTCAGAGCATCACACTTTCGTGACACCCAAACATTTATTATAGAACCGTCTTTTTTACTTTTTAAAACAGGTATGATATAATAAAAACGATTTTATAGAGAGGCTGTGAGCTGAATGGATTACCAAAAACTGATTCGAAAACGCAATATTTATCAGCAGGGAAAATATACTATTCCGGAATTGACGATTAGCAGTTATGAACAGGCATTTGAAATTGAATATACCCATCATTCCACGGCCATTGAGGGCAACACCCTTACCTTGATGGAAACAAAACTGGTGCTGGAGGATAAAATCAGCGTCGGCGGAAAAACACTGCGTGAGATTTATGAACAGGTGAATCACCAGAAAGCCTTCCGTTATGTGAAAGATTGTATTGCGAAGCAGATTCCGCTGGATGAAACAATCGTAAAAGAGATTCACGCCATGCTGATGGAGAATATTATCATCGGCGGTGTTTATCGCAATGTGGATGTGTATATTTCCGGTGCGCAGCACACGCCGCCATCTCACAATGAAATGTATCGACAAGTACAGGATTTTTATGCTGATTTAACATGGAAAGGACAGCAGTTAAACGATATTGAGCTGGCTGCCTGGACACACGCGGAATTTGTACGAATTCATCCTTTCGCAGATGGCAACGGCAGAACATCTCGTCTGTTAATGAACTATCAGTTAATGAGCAAAGGCTTTGTTCCGATTTCTATTGCAAAAGAAAATAGATTGGCTTATTATGAAACATTAGACGAATACGCGGTAAATAAAAATCTGCAGCCATTCGCAGACATGATAGCAGAACTGGAAGAACAGCAGCTTGACCGTTATATTGCGATGATGCAGTGACATCTATATTATTCCGCAAAGACCACAACGACCTTTCAGAATTCTGGGAGGTCTTTTCTTATAACAAGAAATTTAAGGGTGTTATCTGAAATTTGTATTGTATCGAAGAAGGGAAGGGGAATATGCAGATGTCTCCTGTGGATGATTTGGAGTATCGGTTTGCAGAAAAACACTCGATTCAGTTGTATGACAATTAAAGATTTTCCGTAGATTGCAATACAATCTCTTTAGCAATTTTGTTAACAGACCAGCCGTCCTTCGGACGAAGCTGAATCAGCATTCTTTCGTCATACGAAAGATGTTACCCTTTTTGTGTGCAGTTGTGGTAGAATATACATGATCCATAGTGATTGTTCCTTTTGATTATACAATCAACCCGAAAAGGATATTTCTGTTTTAACTAGAATAATTCTGTATAACGGAAAGATGCAAAATAAAAATTGATTCGAGAACAAGAAGGTGTATGTATATGACAGAAAAAGAAGCTGCGATGAAAAAAGAAGAACTGCCGAAAACCGTAGCTGAGGCGGCAGAAAAACCGGCAGAGCCTGTGCAGGATGCGGTTGAGAAAAAAGAAAAAACTCCTGAGGAACTGGCCCTGGAAGCGGGATATTATGCCAGTTGCTTCCGCAGCCATTAATCTGGTATACTGTAATGGACAGAACGCGTTGCAGAAACGCGATTGTGCAGACAGAATGCAGAAAGCGAGGCTGAGAGAATGAAAAAATATATGTCAATCTTATTGGTTCTGCTGTTATCCTGTGGGTTAGTGCTGGGCGGCTGTGCCGGTAGTGATACACAGCAGGAAGAACAGAGTCAGCAGCAGGAAGAACTGCCGCAGGCTGAGGTTCTCACATTGAACGGGGAATTTCAGGGAATGGCCGACGGCCACAGTGCGGAAGTGATTGTAGATGGCGAGCCGCAGATGTATCAGTTTTTTGATGAAGTGGTGACATCGGCGTTTGAAACCATGGAGAGCGGTACACAGATTCAGTTTGATGTGGAAGTGGATGCAGAAACAGAAATGCAGACCATTGTAAAACTGTATGATGCACCGGCGCAGGGATAACAGATCATCATCCGGGCAGACGGCAAAACAGCTGTCTGCTTTTTGTGCACAGAATAGTGGTTCCCTATGGTGTGTTATCAGAAATCGATATTTTGCATAAACAGGTATTCCCGATATAATAAAAACAGGGCGGGAGCGTTAAAGTTGTGTTATACAATGTAAAACTTTTTGAAAAAAGCACTTTACAAAATTCAGAAAACTCGGCATAATGTTAGTAGACAATTTCATACTCTGGTTCCCGAGCTGGACTGCCTAAGTAATTTTTCAAGTTATATGGCACACAGCCAATGGGTTTTAGAATAAATTCTGGAGCCTCCCTTTTGGAAAGGAAACCATAGCAAACTTACCCTTGGTGTATCTATTTTTAAGTGCAGGCAGTGGATAACTGCAAGAAAGGATGGGATTTATTATGGTAACTTCTTACAATGGGGAGGTTTTGCGCGTTAATTTGACAGAACGCACAATCAAAGCAGAACCTCTGGATATGGACAAAGCGGTAAAATACATCGGCGGTCGCGGGCTGGGTACTCGTATTCTGCTGGATGAAGGCTGTGCAACCGTTGATCCGCTGTCTCCGGAAAACAAACTGATTTATATTACTGGTCCAATGACTGGTACTGCAGTGCCAACAGGCGGCCGCTACATGGTAGTGACAAAATCTCCGCTGACCGGTATGATTGCATGTTCCAACTCTGGCGGTATCTGGGGTGCTAAACTGAAATATGCCGGCTGGGATGCCATTATCGTGGAAGGGAAAGCAGATGCGCCTGTTTATCTGGAAATCAATGACCACGAAGTGACATTACATGATGCTAGTGATTTATGGGGTAAGAGATCATTAGACGTAGAAGCCACTTTAAAAGCAAGACATGAAGGTTATTCTGTACTGAATATCGGTCCTGCCGGTGAAAACCAGTCTCTGCTGGCCGCTATCATGAACGATGGTGACCGCGCTGCCGGCCGCAGCGGTGTTGGTGCAGTTATGGGCTCCAAAAACCTGAAAGCAATCGTTGTAAAAGCAAGTAAAACACAGATTGAACCAAATGATGTAGATGCTCTGCGTACGGCTGCTGTTGATTCTTTGAAAAAAATCAGAGAAAACGGCGTAACCGGCGGTGGTCTGCCAACTTATGGTACAGCTGTACTGGTTAACATCATCAACAATATCGGTGCTCTGCCAACAAGAAACTGGCAGGAATCCTACCATCCGGAAGCTGACTCTTACAGTGGTGAAACCATGAAAGATACGTCTCTGGTGAAAAACAGTGCATGTCACCGCTGCCCAATCGGTTGCGGCCGTGTGGTAAAACTGGAAGACGGCAGTGTAGTTGGCGGTCCTGAATACGAACCGCTGTGGGCGTACGGCGCAAATTGCGGCAATACTAATCTGGATGCTATCAATAAAGCAAACGAAATCTGTAACGAAGTCGGTCTGGATGCAATCTCCACACCATGCACCATCGCGGCAGCCATGGAACTGTATCAGAGAGGCTACATCACTGATGCAGACTGTGACGGTGTGCCGCTGGTATGGGGCAGCACAGAAGCTATCACAACCTGGACCGAATGGATGGGTACCAGCAAAAATGCTCTGGCGAAACTGATGGCGGATGGTTCCTACCGTCTGTGTGACCACTACGGTGTGCCTGAACTGTCCATGAGCGTGAAAAAACAGGAAATTCCTGCATACGATGCTCGTGCAATTCAGGGGATCGGTATCACCTATGCAACCAGTAACCGTGGCGGCTGCCATGTACGCGGCTACATGATTTCCCCTGAAGTACTGGGTCTGCCGGAACAGCTGGATCGCACAACTGTTGAAGGCAAAGCAGAATGGGCAAAAATTTTCCAGGATTTAACCGCTGTTATTGATGCAATGGGTATGTGTCTGTTCAGTTCTTTCGCACTGGGTGCACCGGAATATGCTGCACTGCTGAACGCAGGTACCGGCACAAACTATGATGTAAACGGTCTGCTGGAAGTGGGCGACCGTATCTATAACCTGGAACGTGTATTCAATAAAGTTGCCGGCATGAAACCGGAAGATGACCGTCTGCCAAAACGCATCGGCGAAGAAAAAATCGTGAACGGTCCATCGGAAGGTATGAAGAGCGAAATCAAACTGACTCTGCCGCAGTACTATGAAGCACGTGGCTGGAAAGAAGCATTCCCTACAGAAGAAACATTAAAACGTCTGGGTCTGGAAGACCTGATTCAGTATCTGTAATACTGCAACGGTAAGAGGCTGGCTCTGCTTGAAAGCAGGGCCGGGCCTTCTGTGCAGGTGATATCAGACGGACAGGCATTATGCAAATCTTTTTTTAATCATTTGCCTCTCCCGGCAAAAAGATAGAGAATTATCTGCGTCTTTGGTACACGGGAGCCTGTCCAACTTCTGTGTGCAGATACCGTAATGTTCTGTCGGCTGACATGCCTGCGCAGAAGATCCGGTCCTGTATACTGGAAAGGGGGATAATCGTATGCTGGAAGTTCGTTTGTTTGCAACGTTTCGCGAAGGACGGGACAAAATACTGTTTATGGAACATAAACCGGGGATGACCGGCTATGATATCATTACTCCGCTGGCCATTCCAGAAGAGGAGATTGCAATTTTTCTGGTGGATGGCCGCCATTCCAGATTGAATACAGTGCTGGAAGATGGCAGTGTATTAGCTCTGTTTCCGCCGGTAGGGGGCGGTTGATATGCTGAAACAACAAGAACGATATAAACGAAATTACAAGACGATCTCGCTGGAACAGCAGCAGATATTAGCGCAGTCGATGATTACGGTCATCGGCTGTGGCGGTTTAGGAGGCTTTATTATTGAGGGGCTGGCCCGCAGCGGTGTAGGAAAACTGCGCCTTGTGGATTTTGACACCTTTGATGTGAGCAATCTGAACCGGCAGCTGTTTTCCACAGAAAAAACAGTTGACGCATCAAAACTGGAACAGGCGGTGGCGCGTGTACATGCTGTAAACAGCACAGTACAGGCAGAGGCCGTCGAAATGATGGCAGACAGGGACAACCTGCCACAGCTTGTGGGAGATTCCAGTATTGTAATAGATGCGGTTGACTCAATTGAAGTAAAAATATGGCTGGAACAGATTTGCAATAGAATGAATATTCCGCTGATTTACGGTGCAATCGGCGGCAGTTACGGGCAGATGGCAGTCAGCCTGCCGGATGTGCCTGTGGTGTCGACGCTGTATCGTAATGGTCAGAAACATGGCATTGAAAAAATGCTGGGCAATCCGTATTATACCTCTTGCGTTGTAGGCGGTATGATGGTGAAGCTGGCCTTTGATGTGCTGTTTGATGCTGATTACGAAACCGGCGGATTCTATTATATTGATCTGGACAGCTATATGATAAATTTTATCTCAACCAAAGGGGACATGACAAATGAGAAAGAACAAAAAACTGATTAGCATTCTGTTAATCTGTGCAGTTGCCATGATGTTTATGGCTGGCTGCGGCGGAAACCAGCAGGAAGAACAGCAGCCTGTTGAACCAAAAGGCACCATTATTTTAGCTACCACAACCAGTACACAGGACAGCGGCCTGTTAGACTACTTACTGCCTGCTTTCACAGCTGAAACCGGCTGGGAAGTAAGCACTATCGCTGTAGGTACCGGTAAAGCGCTGCAGATGGGCGTTGACGGTGAAGCAGATGTACTGCTGGTACATGCAAGAGCTTCCGAGGATGAATTCATGGCAAACGGTGACGGTACTCTGCGTTACGATGTTATGTACAACGACTACGTGCTGGTTGGCCCTGCTGCTGACCCTGCCGGCGTAAAAGCATGTGAAAACGTTGTGGCTGACAGTATGGCTGCCATCGCAAATGCACAGGCTGAATTTATCTCCCGCGGTGACGATTCCGGCACACACAAAAAAGAACTGGCAATCTGGAAAGCTGCAGGCATTGAACCAGCTGGTGACTGGTATGTATCCGCAGGTGCAGGTATGGGCGATGTTCTGAAAATGGCTGACGAAAAACAGGCATACACCATTACAGACCGCGCAACCTATCTGTCTATGCTGGATTCTCTGGAACTGGAAATCGTATGTGAAAAAGACACCAATATGCTGAACCCATACGGTGTTATCACTGTTAACCCGGAAAAAAATGACCAGATTAACGAAGAAGGCGCAAAAGCGTTTGCTGACTGGCTGGTAAGCGAAAACGGCCAGAAACTGATTGGTGAGTTCGGCGTAGAAGAATTTGGTTCTCCGCTGTTTACTCCAGATGCAAAATAACTGAATGATAAAGACCGGCGCACAGTGTTACTCTGAGCCCGGTGCAGCAAAGTCGAAGAACCGGCAGGTCCTTCGACTTTGCTTTATTATATCTGCTGGATATAATTTGTTTGTTACATACTATTCAAAAAGAAGAAAAACGATTAAACTGTACATAAACGGATAATGTTCTCTGGACAGGAACATTTTTTGAGTGGAGGGAGAGGCCGTTGGATTATATTATCGCCGGGTTCTGGAAAGCGCTGGACATGATTTTTTCCGGTGACCCGGAATTGTGGGGTATTGTAGGATTATCTCTGCGGGTATCAGGCAGTGCTATTATCATAGCGGCGCTGGTGATTATCCCGTTGTTTACGTTTATCGGACTGCGCTCGTTCCGCGGGGAACGGGTACTGTCCCGTGTGTTAAATGCACTGATGAGTATGCCATCGGTAGTGGTAGGGCTTCTGGTATCGGTGACACTCTCTCGGCGCGGGCCGCTGGGTCATCTGCAGCTGATGTACACACCAACTGCCATGATTATCGCCCAGGTAATTCTGGTATCACCTCTGATTGCCTGTTTAACCTACGAGATGGTAAAACACAGAGGACGCGAGATTCAGAAGCTGGGGCAGACATTGGGGGCTAGTAAAATACAGTCTACCTTCATGGTGATCAGTGAATTGAAAAGCGAATTATTTATCTATACCGTAAACGGTTTTTCCCGTGCCATCTCTGAGGTAGGGGCTGTTATGATGGTAGGCGGCAATATCAAAGGTGATACGCGGGTGATTACCACCACCATTTCCATGCTGAACTCCATGGGTGATTATGCCATGGCGTTCGCGCTGGGCATGATTCTGATTGTGATTTCGCTGGTGATTAACGCGGTGCTGTATACCTACAAAGAAAAGAGGGCTGATGTGTGATGGAAGTAAAACTGGAACAGGTCAGCAAACGATACGGACAGAAGCTGATATTTGAAAATCTCAACGAGACGTTTGAATCGGGAAAAATCACCGGGCTGGTGGGTGACAACGGCGCAGGCAAATCCACGCTGCTGCGGCTGATTGCCGGATTGGATTTAGATTATACCGGGCATATTTATTATGACGGTCAGCCGCTTCGCAAACCGCTGTATCAGCAGATGACTATGGTGTTTCAGACACCGTATCTGTTAAAGCGCTCGGTGTATGATAACATTGCCTATCCGCTTGAGCTGCGCCATCGGCCGGCGGCAGAAATTAAACAGAAAACCGAGACAATGATTGCGCGGCTGGGCCTTGAAAAACTGGAAAAGCAGTATGCACATAAATTATCCGGCGGGGAAAGCCAGAAGGTGGCTCTGGCACGGGCCCTGGTTTTTGAACCGGAGCTGGTGCTGCTGGACGAGCCGATGTCCGGTATTGATGCGGCATCGGTCAGCTTTATGGAGCAGATGATTCAGGACTATGTCAGAGAATATCACAAAACAGTGATTATGATTACACATAATACCAGACAGGCGCAGGAACTGTGCGACCGCACGGTGCATCTGAACGGTGCATGGATGGGAGGGAATCAATAATGGATTTTTTTCAGGTAATCAGTCTGGAGGAAGCGCAGCATCGTTTGCAGCAGAAATTTTCTCAAAATAATATTGCAATAGAAGAAGTATCTTTACTGGAGGCGCAGCACCGGTTTTTAGCGGAAGATTTAGCTGCAGCGGAGAATGTGCCGGATTTTAACCGTTCTACCGTAGATGGTTATGCGGTAAAAGCAGCCGATACTTTTGGTGCCGGGGAGGCACTGCCGTCGCTTCTGATGGCGGCTGGTGCTGTGCGGATGGGGCAGCGGGCGGAAATGATACTGCAAAAAGGACAGGCCGTAGCTGTGCCAACGGGCGGTATGCTGCCGGAAGGGGCCGACAGTGTTGTGATGGTGGAATACAGTGAACAGTTTGATGCCGATACCATTGCCGTCTATAAACCGGTATCTCCAGGCGAAAACGTGATTGCCTGCGGCGATGATTTGCGCCGGGGTGAGCCGGTTCTGGTCCGCGGAACATGGCTGACAGCCAAACACATTGCTATGCTGGCTGCCTGCGGTATCAGCAAAGTGCATGTGTATCGTCCGGTGCGATTTGCAATTATTTCTACTGGCGATGAGATTATCGAAATTGACCAGCCGCAGCAGATTGGCCAGATTCGTGATATCAACAGTTATGGTCTGGCAGCCATGATTGCGCAGTGGGGCGGCGAAGTGGCGTACCGCGCCATTGTAAAAGATGATTATGATGCGCTGAAAGCTGCCATGGAAGAAGGGCTGCGGCAGGCCGATGTACTGTTGACATCCGGCGGCAGCTCGGTAGGCGAGCGGGATTATACGTATCAGCTGATGCAGGAATTGTGTCAGGACGATGTTTTTGTAAAAGGGATCGCCATTAAACCAGGCAAACCGACCATTGCGGGAAAATCCGGCGGCAAACCGGTGATTGGCCTGCCGGGGCATCCGTCAGCGGCTATGACGGTATTCCGCGTACTGATGGGCACTGTGCTGAAACAGTGGGGGATGCAGCTGCAGGAAACCATTGTTCCGGCACGACTCTCCGCCAATCTGCCGTCAGCACCGGGCAAAACCACATTCCAGATGGTGCAGCTGCGGCAGGAGGCAGACGGTTTTATTGCCGTTCCGGTTTTTGGGAAATCGGGCATGATTCATCTGCTGGGACACAGCGAAGGATACATTGTACTGGAAGCGCATCAGGAAGGGCTGGAACAGAACCAGCAGGTACTGGTACATCTGCTGTAGGAGGTAGTGTAATATGAAGCGGAATACTTACATTGAAAATAATGATGACCAGCAGGCCCTGCAGGATTATCTGGAGGCACTGGGCGATTTACAGGGTCAGATGGAGGAAATCCCGGTGCTGGATGCAGTGGGCCGTGTGACATGGAAGGCGATTTTTGCCCGGTTCTGCGACCCTGTGTACAATGCATCAGCCATGGACGGCATTGCTGTGGTGGCAGAGCAGACATTCTCTGCCAGCGATACAGAGCCGCTGGTTTTACAGCCGGAGCAGGATTTTGTGTATGTGAATACCGGCAATGAAATCAAACACCCATTCAATGCGGTGATTATGATTGAACAGGTGCTGCAGAACGATGACGGCACAGTTTCCATCATTGCACCGGCCTATCCGTGGGAACATGTGCGCACTGTGGGAGAAAGTATTGTATCCGGCGATTTGATTCTGCCATCCCGCCATAAAATCCGTCCGATTGATTTAGGAGCATTGCTGGCCGGCGGTATTACCGCAATCAAAGTATATCGAAAACCGCGTGTAGGGATTATCCCAACGGGGAATGAACTGATTGAAGACCCGGCTCTGCTGGAACCGGGCCGTTTGATGGAATCCAACTCCCGTGTATTTGCGGCGTTAACAGAAGAATACGGCGGTGAGCCGAACCGGTATAACATTGTACGGGATAATCCCGACTTATTGCGTCAGTCGATTTTAACCGCTGTGCGGGAAAATGACATGGTGATTGTCAATGCAGGGTCTTCTGCAGGCAGCAAAGACTATACAGTGCATATCATTGAGGAACTGGGCCAGGTGGTACATCACGGCATTGCCATCAAGCCGGGCAAACCAACCATTTTAGGTGTGGTGCAGGGAAAACCGGTTATCGGGATTCCGGGCTATCCGGTGTCGGCCTATTTAGTATTTGATTTATTCATGCGTCCGCTGATTTACCGGGTGACCGGGCAAGGCAAGCAGAATGAAGAATATGTAGAAGCCTCGCTGACCAAACGGCTGGTGAGCTCGTTTAAAAATGCCGAGCTGCTGCGTGTGGCGGTGGGCTATGTGAATGACCGGCTGGTTGCCACGCCGCTGGAACGCGGTGCTGCCGCTGTGATGAGTATGGTAAAGGCTGACGGCATTGTAAAAGTAGACCGGCTGTGCGAAGGGTTAGAGGCTGGCGCCAAAGTGGAGGTTCGCTTACTGCGTCCATTGGGTGAAATCAAAAAAACACTGGTGATTACCGGCAGCCATGATATGATGATTGACGTGCTGGCCGACCAGATGCCAGTTTCCTCGGCGCATGTAGGCAGTTTATCCGGCATTATGGCGCTGCGCCGCAAAGAGTGCCATATGGCGCCGATTCATTTACTGGATGAGGAAACCGGCGTATATAATGAGGCGTATGTGCGCCAGTACTTCCCGGGGCAGAAAATGGTGTTGATCAGCGGCGTTGGCCGTATTCAGGGCTTTATGGTGCCGAAAGGCAATCCCAAACAGATTTCCGGCATTGATGACTTGCGGGAACGGAAGCTGTCCTTTGCCAACCGGCAGCGCGGCGCAGGTACACGCATTCTGTTTGATTATACGCTGAAACAGCATGGCATGACCGTTGAGGAAATCAACGGCTACGAAAAAGAATACGCCACCCACATGGCCGTTGCCATCAGTGTAAAAAGCGGCGTGGCAGATACAGGCTTAGGCGTATACTCTGCCGCAAAAGCTATGGATTTAGACTTTATTCCGCTGGCAAACGAGCAGTACGATTTCCTGCTTTCGGCCGAGTATCTGGAAGATGAACGGGTGCAGCAGTTTATTGCAATTCTTTCTTCCGATGTATTCAAACAGCGTCTTATTGACCTGGGCGGTTACGATGTGACTCATACCGGTGAAGTGAGAATCATAGAGTAACACAAAGCAGCATCTGAGATTATTTCAGATGCTGCTTTGTGTTTATGTGCTGTCTTTCAAAGGGCCTGGCAGGGCAGACTTTTGAAAAAGTGACTGATTTCTAAAATAATCGTTTGTTCCAGTTTGCTTAGCTGTGACGGATCTTTAGGAGTCAGTAAAAAATTTACTAAATGCTCATCTATGCCTGCTAATGGTATTTGTATTATTTCGCCGGACTGACAATAGATATCTTCGTAGAATGCCAGCCCGGGAGCAATTGTAGCATAAGGAAATTTTAAAATGGTTTTTTTCAGAGATTCGTAATTATCAAAGGTTGATACATTTGTTAATTTTTGAAAGTCTGAGTAAAATACGTTCTCACCAGGCAGAATTAACGACTGCATTAATACCATCGGTTCATTAAGAATAGTGGAAAAATCCACACGTTTATATTGTGCCAGTTTATGCGTTTTGTGGACATATAAATAAAACGGATCCTGAAAAAGAGGCGTGCAAGTGAAACCTTCATTTTCCGCTTCTATGCGAATCTGATTATAACGCAACGCGCTAAGTGCTCCGAGGCCGATTGTATTTCCATTGTAGAGCATTTTTTTTACGATGGATTCCGGCTTAATCTGATAAAAATGCAGCTGACATTCCGGGAATTGCTGTTTCACAGCTCCAAGAACGTTTATCATGGCCGATAATTCTCCAACCGGATAAGCAATAATATGCAGATTCGTCTTTTTATTTTGCTGTACAGAAGCGATATCGCGGATACGGTTGCGGTGTAATAACAGCTTGTTTAACTCGGGAAGAATCTGTTCGCCAGCTTCTGTCAGCCGAATACCTTTATTGGTTCTGTAAAAAATCTTAACGCCAAGACTGTTTTCAAATGTGCATAGGATATTACTGAGCGTGGACTGATTAATAAACAGATTTTTAGAAGCCTGTGAAATAGACTGACATCGGCTGACTTCTAAGATATATTCAATATGTTTGATATTCATAATAACTCCTTTTGTCTGCTGCTGGAAAGAATCTGGCTAACAGATTTTCTGGTAAGGCGCAAACAGGTAAAACGATTTCTCTTTGAATCAGTTATAGTATACAATAAACTTGTTGAAGATACAAAACTATTTTATGGAGGGTAAGAGTATGGGTAGTCCGAGTATTTTTCCAACAGGCGTTACAATTTATAAACCAGAGAAATGTTTTAATGGATATACACTGTTCCCTGCATGTGAAGCCGGTGCGTTATTAGTCGATATGAATGGTACAGAAGTAAAACTCTGGGACAAGTTAAAAGGGTTTCCCAACAAGCTGCTGCCGGGAGGGCAGGTGTTTGGCTCTCGAAGCCAGAGGAATGATAAATATGGTTATCAGGATATGACTGATTTAATTCAGGTCGACTGGGATGGCAATATTGTATGGGAATACAATAAACATGAATTTATTGAGGACCCGGGAGAAGTTCCGCAATGGATGGCAAGACAGCATCATGATTATCAGAGAGAAGGCAATCCGGTAGGTTATTATGTACCGGACATGGAGTGCAAAACAACAGAAGGGAATACGCTGATTCTGGTACATGAAAATATTGTGAATAAAAAAATCAGCGATAAACGGCTGTGCGATGATGTTTTTTTAGAAGTTGACTGGGATGGGAATGTCGTATGGGAATGGCATGCAAATGAACATTTCAAAGAAATCGGCTTTAATGAAATTCAGAAAAATGTGTTAGCGCGAGATCCGAACATGCATCAGTGTGACGGCGGAGTCGGTGACTGGCTGCATATTAACTGCATGAGTCCGCTGGGGCCTAACAAATGGTACGATAAGGGCGATGAACGATTCCATCCGGATAATATTATTTTTGATTCCCGGGAAGCCAATTTTTTAGCTATCATTAGCAAAGAAAGCGGCAAAATTGTATGGAAAATCGGTCCGGATTACTCTCAGACAAAAGAATTAAAAGAAATGGGAGAAATTATCGGGCCGCATATGGCACATATGATTCCGCAGGGGCTGCCCGGTGCCGGGAATATTCTGGTGTTTGACAATGGCGGCTGGGCCGGTTATGGTCTGGCAAGTACAAATTCGGAAGTAGGGTTAAAAGTGACACACCGTGATTATTCCCGCGTGTTAGAAATTAACCCGGTAACACTGCAGGTGGTATGGCAGTATAATCCGCGCACAGCTGGTCTGGTAATGCCGTTTAACTCCAATCATTTGTACAGTCCGCTGATCAGTGGCGCACAGAGATTGCCTAACGGTAATACGTTTATCACGATTGGCATGGATGGCCGGATGATAGAAGTGACTCGCATGGGTGAACTGGTATGGGAATATATTAGTCCTTATTTCTTCCGTTCTATGCCGAGTTTAAATGAAGTATACCGTGCATATCGCTATCCATATGCGTATGTGCCGCAATTAGAAAAACCGGAAGAAGTGGCGATTGCGCCAATTGATATTACAACCTTCCGTGTACCCGGCGCCAGCCCGAAAGGTGCAAAAATGATTACTTCGGTACCGGGTGCAGCAGATTATCCGGAAGAAGCTACAAACAGCTTCTGTGTTCAGGCAGAGGATGAATAAGAAATACAGACAGAAGTATGTAAACAAAAATAGAAAGGCGTGAAAACAATGCAGAATATCAATAAAACAACGAAAAAAGAATGGATTATCTGGGCTGCATGTATTATAGTGCCGTTACTGCTTTTCCTGATTCCTACATCAGAGCAGTTTAGCGCACAGATTCGTCTGTTCCTGGTTCTTTCTTTCATGGCAATTCTGATGTTTGCTTTTGAAATTGTGCCGCAGGCAGTGCCGGCAATTGTATTACCGATTGCTTATGTATTGTTTGGTCTGGCACCAAGCTCAGTTGTTTTTTCAGCATGGGCGGGTTATATTCCATGGATGATGCTGGGCGGTCTGGTTCTGGCCAGTGTATTGCAAAGTACAGGGCTGCTTACCCGTATTGCGTACTGGTGCATTATAAAAACAGGCGGAAGTTATATGGGGATTTTGATTGGCCTTGCCTTTACAGGGATTATCGGAAACCTGTTAGCACCGGGGAAAGTCGTTATTCCAATGGCAGCGTTAACATACGGCATCTGTATGGCGTTAAATTTAGGAAAATCCAAAGCATCTGCCGGTATTATGCTGGGTGGTGCGGTATCCGCATTATTACCGCAGCAGTTTATTTATAATCCAACGAATATTGCGTTAACCGTAGGAATTGGCGAACCGGTTACCGGGAAAATTGATGTGTCCTGGTGGGATTATTTTTATTTGAATTTGCCGGCACTGTTTTTCGTATTCGTTGTAGTGATTGCAATTGCAATTATGTGCAAACCGAAAGATGCATTCAGCGAAAAAGAGTATTTTGTAAAGGAATATCAGAAACTTGGAAAAGTTTCAATGGCAGAAATAAAAACCATGTTAGTATGCTGTGGTTTGTTTGCGTTCTTATTAACCAGCAAATGGCACGGGCTGGAAGTTGGCTGGGGCTTTGCTCTGTTCCCTTGTTTATTCTTTTTACCAGGGATTAAAGTGGGGAAACCGGAAGACCTGACAAGTATTAATTTCTCATTTGTACTGTTTATTACAGCCTGCTTAGCCATTGGGAATACAGCCAGTGAACTGGGCGTTGGGCAGCTGATTGCTGACTGGGCAATTCCGTTCATCGAAGGCAAGAGTCTCTTCTTTACCTTCGGTTTAACCTGGTGCATCATTGTACTGTCTAACTTTGTATTAACACCATTAGCGATTATGGCATGTCTGAGCCTTCCAATGGCACAGATTGCATTGAATTTAGGAATTGATCCGCTGGCGATTTACTTCCTGATGACCAATGCGTATGACCAGGTATTATTCCCTTATGAATATGCGCTGTATTTAATCTTCTTCTCGTTCGGCCTTATCAGAATGAAAGATTTCGTATCCATTATGGGTGTGAAAATGGTGTTGAATTTCCTGTTCTGTATGCTGGTTATGGTTCCATTCTGGATGGTTGTCGGATTAATTTAAAACAGCTGTTTTGAAAAGAAAAATCTGTTTTTGGAAAGGGTTTGCAATCAAGATGAAACAGGCAGGAAGATATTTACTGATTGTCATTGGCAATTTTATGGTGGCGTTCGGCCTGGGACAAATGATACTTCCAAACAGTTTTATCGCCGGGGGAGTAACAGGTCTGGGTCTTATTCTGCAGCATTTTATCACAATTGATATTGCGATACTGACCGGAATTGTGAATACGGTTCTGTTCGGTATCGGTGCAGTCATACTGGGAAAAGAATTTGCTTTTGCTACTGCCTTGTCTGCCGCAGTATTTCCAGTGTTCTTGAAGGTCTGTAACATGTTTCTTCTATGCCCGGAAGTACTCGAAGATCCTTTGCTGGCAGCTTTGTTAGGTGCGTTTTGTATAGGCAGCGGGATAGGAATTATTATCCGTAATAATGGTTCTACCGGCGGGGTTGATGTGATTGCGCTAGTACTGCATAAATATCTTCATATTCCGGTCTCCCGTCTATTACTTGCAATTGATGTGAGCATCATTTCCCTGCAGATTATTTTAAACAGAAATGATGGCGTAATCTATGGTTTGATTGTGATAGTCTTAACTTCGTTTGTTCTGAACTACACATTAATTCGTGGAAATGAAAAAGTACAGGTTCTGATTATCAGTCAGCAATTTGAACAGATTCGAGAAATGATACTGCATCAATGTGATACCGGGGCAACGATGTTTCAGATTGAAACGGGATATCAGAAAAATCACCAAAAAGCCCTCATGACGATTATGCCGCATAAAAAGCTGGAGGCAGTGAAGAGAAGTGTTAAAGAAACGGATCCTACAGCATTCATCATTGTGTCAATTGTACAAGAAGTAAACGGAAAGGGATACAGCATGGCACGATGATAGATTTGTCGAGATTAAGGCAGAGGCGGCTGCGATATGCACCATACAGGCGAAGTACCAATCAAAGAATAATAGAAAACCAGCATCTGATAATTTCGGTGCTGGTTTTTTATTTTGGATGTGCAATTCTTTCACATCGTGTTATAATAAAGAACTGCAGGGTAGATTCCTTTGCAATATAAACAACTAAGGAAGCGATTATTTTGCATTATGGATATTTAGCGGCGGTGGGTGCGTATGTTATCTGGGGGCTTCTGCCGATTTACTGGAAACTGCTGAACCATCTTTCGCCAGTTTATATTTTAAGCGCGAGGATTGTGTTCTCGTTTTTCTTCTGTGTGCTGCTTGTGGTGGTTATGCGATGCTGGCCGAAGATTCGGGCAGAGCTGCGCCGCCCGGGGCGTATGTTTCGGATTTTTATTGCTTCTCTTCTGATTACGGTAAACTGGGGCATTTATATTGCAGCGGTTAACTCAAATCACATTATTGATGTCAGCATGGGCTATTATCTGAATCCGCTGCTGGTGATTCTGCTCAGCACATGCTGCTTTAAAGAAAAACTTTCCCGCTGGGAATGGCTGGCTATCGGGTTTGCGGCTACCGGGGTATTGCTGATGATTTTCCGCTTCGGGCAGATCCCGTGGATCAGCCTGCTTTTAGGAACCACCTTCGCGGCTTACGGGGCAGTGAAAAAAGCATTGCATCTGGACGGGCTTACATCGTTAACACTGGAAACGGCCTGTATTTTCCCGATGTTTCTATTTTCTTTATTCTGGATGGAGCGTGCAGGACAGGGTGCGGCCGGCAGCAGTGCGGGGATTCTGTTTCTGATTGTTTTCAGCGGTGTTGCTACTGCTCTGCCGCTTTTGCTGTACGGACATGCCATAAAGTGGATTCCGTTTTCCACAGTGGGCTTTTTTCAGTATATTTCGCCGACCATCAGCCTCATTCTGGGTGTGCTTTTATATAATGAACCATTTACTACAGAAGATTTCACCGTGTTTCTGTTTATCTGGGCAGGGCTGGCCGTTTATCTGGGAAACGGTCTTGTTTCTGTCTGGAGAGAGCGGGTGCGGTAAGTATAACAGATTTTCAGAACGGTTTCGTGCAGCTGTTATTGATTTGTATATGAAATAATAAAAACCAGCGTCTGATTTTATATCGGGCGCTGGTTTTGTTTTATAAATAATCTCCTACAGTACCAAATCCAGCACCATGCCGGAGACGGCGGCTGCCAGGAAGGTGCAGAGGATGGCCAGTGCAGTGCGGATGTTGCGTTTCTGAAACAGCACCAGATACCCAAAACCTGCGGAGGAACATAAACCTGCGGTGACTGCACCGAAGGAGAGGCTGCCCTGCAGGAACAGAGAGGTGAGCAGGATGGATGTGCCGCATCCGGGAATCAATCCCGCCAGAGCGGCCAGTACCGGCTGCCAGATGCTGTCGGCCAGAAGCAGTGTGCCGATGCGCTCCTGCCCTAATAAATCAGTAACCAGATGAATCACCAGCATGGTGATAAACAGATACGCTGTAATACAAAGCGTATGCTGCAGAACGTGCAGGAACGAGAAGGTCTCTGTTTTTTCGTGACGGCATTCTTCTGTCATCAATATCGGCTGAACGGCATGATACCGCCGATATCGCATCCAGGTGATAAACCAGAAACAATAGCCCCAGAACAGCGCAATTACAATTTTGCAGCTCAGCAGTTTAAATACAGTCGGCAGCTGGTCCGGATGCGCCAGTAAAACAGGGATGGCTTCATCGGAGGTAGCGAGGAATACGGCGATCAGAGCGCCGCCGCTGACCCGTTTGTAGTTAAACAGTGTGGCGGCCGCAGCCGAGAATCCGCACTGGGGAATACAGCCGGCAATGGCACCGATGAGCGGCCCCGCAGGCCCGGTGAGTAATCTGGTATAGCGGGATACATCCAGCCGGTGTTCCAGAAGCTCCAGCAGTACATAAACCAGAAGCAGCAGCGGGAAAACCTCCAGCGTGTCCCGGAAGGTATCTGTTAAAATATGAAGTAAATCGTGACTGAGATCATGATGCTGTTCCATGGATCAAGCCTTCTTTCTTTGAATCCTCTCAGACTAATAGACAGTATACACCATATGGCAAAAATATACAATAGGTTTGTTGAATGGAAGTAACTATCTGCTAATCAAGATAACAGACAGAATTGTACAGAATCTCAAAAATATTTTCATTTCGGGCTAAACAAGCGTCGGGAATAATGGTATAATAATATAGTATTTATGAAAAATTATGGCGCAGAGCTGATTCTGCGTGACTATTATGATAAATTAGGAGGAAATGCCAGTGAATGAGCAGATGCTGAAAGAACAGGCAAACCAAATCAGAAAAGACATTGTTACCATGATCGGTGCTGCAAAATCCGGTCATCCAGGTGGTTCTCTGTCCGCCGCTGAAATTTTAACCTATCTGTATTTTGAAGAAATGAATGTGAATCCGGCTGACCCGAAATGGGAAAACCGCGATCGCTTTGTGTTATCCAAAGGGCATGCAGCGCCTGTGCTGTACGCCGCACTGGCACGCAAAGGCTTTTTCCCTGCGGAAGATTTAATGACCCTGCGCAAAATCGGGTCCCATCTGCAGGGCCATCCGGACATGAAAAAAGTGCCTGGCGTGGATATGTCCACCGGTTCTCTGGGCACTGGCTTCTCCGCTGCCACCGGTATTGCGCTGGCCTGCCAGCTGGACAAAAAAGAAAACTATGTATATACCCTGCTGGGCGACGGCGAACTGCAGGAAGGCCAGGTGTGGGAAGCAGCGATGTCTGCAGCGCACTATAAACTGGACAACCTGATTGCCTTTGTGGATAACAACGGCTTACAGATCGACGGCAACATTGATGATGTGCTGTCGCCAAACCCAATCGATGCAAAATTTACAGCATTCGGCTGGCATGTACAGGTGATTGACGGGCATGACTTCGGCCAGATTGCCGATGCAGTGAAAGCTGCAAAAGCAGAAACAGGAAAACCAAGTGTAATTGTAGCCAAAACCGTAAAAGGCAAAGGCGTATCTTATATGGAAAACCAGGCTGGCTGGCATGGCAGTGCACCAAACGAGGAACAGGTCGCACAGGCTATGGCAGAACTGAACTAGAGGAGGAACAGAACAATGGCCAATATCGCAACACGTGACGCTTACGGTCAGGCTCTTGCTGAACTGGGCGCAATCAATGACAGGGTTGTCGTACTGGACGCCGACCTGTCCAAATCTACCAAAACAAATGATTTCAAAAAAGTATATCCGGAACGGTTCTTCAATCTGGGCATTGCGGAACAGAACCTGTTAGGCACCGCGGCTGGCTTTGCGGCGGCAGGCAAAATCCCGTTTGCAAGCAGCTTTGCTGTATTTGCTGTGGGCCGTGCCTACGACCAGATTCGCAACTCCATCGCATATCCAAATCTGAATGTGAAAATCGCAGCAACCCATGCCGGTTTAACCGTAGGGGAGGACGGCGGTTCCCACCAGATGCTGGAAGATATCGCGTTAATGCGTGCCGTTCCAAATATGACTGTTATTGTACCTGCTGACGGTGTGGAAACAAAACAGGCGGTAATGGCTGCCGCTGAACATCAGGGGCCGGTGTACATCCGTTTAGGCCGTCCGAAAGTGCCGGTATTATTCGGTGATGATTATAAATTTGAAATCGGCAAAGGTGTTGTGCTGAGAGAAGGTACCGATGTAACACTGGTAGGTACCGGTATCATGGTGAGCAAAGCCATGGAAGCCGCTGACCTGTTAGCCGCTGACGGTATCTCCGCAGCTGTGGTAAACATCAGCACCATCAAACCGCTGGATAACGGGCTGATTACCGAAATGGCTCAGAAAACAGGCGCTGTTGTGACTTGCGAAGAACACAACATCTACGGCGGCCTGGGCAGCGCTGTGGCAGAAGTATTGGTGGAAACCTGCCCGGTTCCAATGGCTCGCGTTGGCGTGGAAGACAAATTCGGTGAATCCGGTCTGCCAGACCAGCTGCTGGAAAAATACGGCCTGACTGCTGCCAGCATTGCAGAAAAAGCAAAAGCAGTTGTAGCAAAAAAATAAGAAGAATGATACGCAGGGGCTTCCGTTATATGTGGAAGTCCTTTTTCATAGCTTGTAAAGCAGAGTTATGTTATACTAAAAAAGTAGAAAAACTATCAGAAACGGGGTGCTGTGATGAAACAAAAAATTATTACTTGTGTTGCTACTATTTTCTGTAGTGCTGTTTACCGGCTGCGAATGGCGAAAAGTTGAAGAACCGGAGATTGAATATCATCTGGTGCAGGAAGGAGTTTACACTCTTGCTGACGGTACTCGTGTTGATTTATGGCAGGATGAATGGGAAGATACCAATTATTACCGGCTTGCCGATGGAACACCGCTTGTGATAGAACGGTATGGCAGCGGTCCGGAGAACGCGCATGTAATTGGGCAGGAAGATTTTGACGATTTAACGGCAGAGGCGCAGGAAAAAGTCACGGCCTATTATGTGAAACAGGGGTTACTGTACGATATCGGAAATGAACTGGAGAAAGTGTATGCAGGATATCTGGATATGCAGATGCAGGGAAAAGAGGAGGAATTTTCTGCCCTATATGTGGAGCAGAATGTCAGTCCGGCTTCTTCCAATGACAGGATAATGTGTTTTACTATAACGGTTAGGACACCTCTAGTGGTGCAGGAACGCATAAGCCAAACGGAAAGCTGTTGTACTGTATTTGACCGTACAACAGGAGAAGTGCTACCACTATCAGAACTGTTTACCATTCCAGAAGCAGAAATATGCCGCACGCTGTTAGACAGGGCACAATTAAATGATGCTGCGGTACAGGCAAAGATGGAAAAGGCGTTTTTACCGGAATATATTATTTTCTATCCGGGGGTTCTGGAAATTGACTATCCGCATGGAGTATTAGAGGAATACAGTAACTGGATTGTTGCTGTGGATTATGAAGATATCAAAGACATCCTGCAGCCCTGGGCAATCCCGTATCAGGAGGAATAATGTGTGTTAATTGTGGATGTATTATATTGATAATATGCGCATAATATGATATTATAGTGCTATAAAGGAGGCGGGTGCCATGGCAAAGGTAAGTACAAATATCGGATTAGATGCGGACTTAAAAAAATCTGCCCAGGAACTTTTTGCGGATTTCGGTTTGGACTTAACTACTGCGATTACAATGTTTTTGAAGCAAGCTGTTAGAGAACAACGAATTCCATTTGAAATTAAAAGAGAAATACCAAACCAGCAAACAGCAGTAGCTTTGGCTGAATATGAAGAGATGAAACAGCATCCGGAAAACTATAAACGGTACAGTACTTTTCAGGAAGCGTTAAATGAGGTGCTTGCGGATGCTTAATATTGTTTTATCTAATCAGTTTAAACGGGATTTGAAACTTGCTCATAAAAGAAGACTAGATATTACATTATTAAATGCAGTTGTAGATAAATTAGCAAATCAAGAAATATTAGATGCAAAATTTAAAGATCATGATTTAAAAGGTAATTTTACTGGATTTCGGGAATGCCATATTACGCCAGACTGGTTGTTGATTTACCGTATTGACGGCGAGGATTTAATTCTGTTTTTATCGAGAACGGGAACCCATTCTGATTTATTTGGCTAAATCACGTATCAGGAATAACAATACTGAATTAGTATATAATCATAAAGAGATTATCCGAGGTGGTAAATTTCGTTGCAACCACACACCCTGGTGGTCAAAAGAGATGCAGGAGCGGCGACGCCTGCCGGATAATCTGAATAAAACAAGAGCCAGCCGATATTACTTCGGCTGGCTCTTTCTGTGGTGCGCTCGGCATGTGAGTAGTCTAAAGGGTGAAAGTCCCGAAACCGCCCGGCAGCGGGAAGGTAATAGTGAACCTCAAGGGTGTCCATCGAGAGGTGGAATCTGAAGGAAGAGGCTAGCAAATCTCCGGTCTGACG
>JAFYPD010000076.1 GCA_017547685.1 Peptococcaceae bacterium | reverse complement strand
CTGCTGACCCCCTGCTTGCAAGGCAGGTGCTCTCCCAGCTGAGCTATACCCCCATATAAGAGCCGGTGATGGGACTCGAACCCGCGACCTGCTGATTACAAATCAGCTGCTCTGCCAATTGAGCTACACCGGCCTGTGTTCAAAAGCGTTTGCTCTCGAGCACGTTTGATAGTATATCAAAGAAATATTGTTTTGACAAGCCCTTTTTTTAATTTTTTTCGAAAAAATGATTATTTTTTCGGCAGTTCGCTCAATGGCCGGAATGTCATGCGATGAATCGGGCATGGCCCGGCCTCCGTCACGTACGCTATATGTTCTGCCGTCGGGTAGCCCTTGTTTGCCGCAAAGCCGTAGCCCGGATACTGTCTGTCGTATTCGTCCATCAGATGGTCCCGATACACCTTTGCAATAATTGCCGCCGCGGCAATGGAAATACTCCGGTTATCCCCTTTTACAACTGCTTCTGACGGCAATGTAATCTGCGGATTGGGCAGACCATCCACCAGCACAAAATCTGCCGGCTGCTGCAATGCCTGAACCGATTTCTGCATGGCAAGACGGCTGGCTTCCAGAATGTTGATTGCATCGATGGTTTTTTCATCTACCTCTGCAATGGCCCAGGCGATGGCCTGTTGTTTAATCAGCCCGTCCAGATGTTCCCGCTGTTTTTCTGTCAGTTTTTTGGAATCCTTGATTTCCGGCAGTTCGGCATCTTCGGGCAGAATCACCGCCGCGGCCACCACCGGCCCGGCCAGCGGCCCGCGGCCTACTTCATCGGTTCCGGCAATCCACTGATACCCGTTTGCTTTCGCTTTCTCTTCAAACTGCCACATGGCTGCGATACGTAAGCGTTCTTTTTCCTGTTTTTCCATCTGACGCTGATATTTCTGCGCAAGATTCTGTACCGCTTTGCGGGAATCCTGCTGCAGTATTTCCAGAATGGCTGGCAAATCAGACGCAGCGGTCTGCTGGAGAATATGTTCGATTTCTTTTGTTTTCATCTGTGCAAAATCCATAGTCTGTTCCTCGCTTTCTAAAACAAGTCATATATTACGCATTTTGATTTTCTGAAAAATTGATTATTCGAGAACTCTATTTTTTAGACTATCTCTGACTGAACCGGAACAGGTAGTTTATTCGACGGCTTTCCCTCAGCTCCTCGGACATTTTTTCAGATTGTTCCCCTTTGCCAGACTTCGTCTGTCACGGCAGGAACAATCTGAAAAATATCCGCCTCAATTCGGAAGGCGCCGCTCATAATACTACCTGTTCCGCTTCCTGTAGATATCAATATATCTGAAACTATGTGAAAGCATCCAGTCATCTGATTATATAAAAAGAGCCCATGTTAAACATGAGCTCTCAGATATCGCTTTGCAGAACAACGAATGATTATTCTTCGTCTTCGTGGTCTTTTTCCACATCTTCGATTAATTCTTTTTCGAAGGTGTAAACAACTGCATCACATTTCGGGCACAGGATTTCAACAATTTCTGCCTCTTCATCCTCGTCCAGCATGGTGTCGAAGAAACATACGGATTCGCCGCATTCCGGGCATTCCACTTCGATAACATCATCTTCATCGTCGTATTCGCAATCGCATTCACATTCATCGCAATCGTCTTCACAATCACAATCTTCACAGTCGCCTTCGCATGCACATGCGTCGAAATCTTCATCTTCAACGCCGATGATTTCTTCCACCAGACTTAAGTCTTCATCAATAATATCCAGCAGTTCTTCTGCGTCTTCCAGATCACTGTCAATGGACTCCACATATTCCTGCAGTTCTTCCTGCTCTTCATTCAGATCGTCAACGGCTTCAACCAGCTCGTCCAGAACATCCAGAATTGCTGCAAACATTTTCTTTTCTTTTTTATCCTCAAAGTCCATACCATCCAGCACGCCTCTCAGATAAGCCATTTTTGCATAGATATCCATACGCGAAAAACTCCCTTCAAATTAACCTCTGGTTATAGTAATATATTGGTTACGCTCTTTCAATGTAGGAACCGGTTCTGGTATCAATACGCAGAATTTCGTCGGTTTCGATGAACATTGGAACGTTAACAACAGCGCCTGTTTCCAGTACAGCAGGTTTGCTGCCGCCTGTTACGGTACCGCCTTTGATGGTTGGTTCTGTTTCCACTACACGCAGTTCAACAGTGTTTGGCAGTTCCACTTCCATAACTTCGCCTTTGAAGCTGGTTACAACGCAGTCCATGTTTTCTTTCAGGAATTTTTCGCCGCCAGCCATCTGGGTTTCCGTCAGCATTTCCTGTTCGAATGTATTGTTGTCCATGAATACATAGGATTCACCGTCAAAATACAGATACTGCATCTGTCTGCGTTCCATGATAGCATCCTGGAATTTTTCACCTGGACGGAAGGTACGTTCAATGGAAGCACCTGTTTTCAGGTTTTTGATTTTTGTTCTTACGAACGCTGCACCTTTCCCTGGTTTTACGTGCTGGAAGTCTACGATTTTACATGGATCGCCATCCAGTTCAATTGTTAAGCCTGTCTTGAAATCGCTTGTATCGATCATACAAAGTCCTCCTATAAAATAATCAGTTCTTTTGGTGAATGGGTTAAATTAATACAGCCATCCTTTTTCACGACAACCAGATCCTCTATTCTGACACCGCCCCAATTTGGCAGATAAAGGCCAGGTTCCACCGTAATCACGGTATTTTCCTGAATGACCTCCTCCGCTTTTGGAGAAAATCTAGGTTCTTCATGAATTTCAAGCCCTACACTATGCCCGAGGCCATGTCCAAAAAAGGAACCATATCCCGCATCCTGAAACACGTTCTGTGCCACTGCCTGGATTTCTCTGCCGGTTACCCCCGCTTTTATTGCCTGCAGCGCATCTTCCTGTGCTTTTCTTACTAGATTATAAACTGTTTCTTGCTTTTCGTCAACTTTTCCCAGTGCAATTGTTCTAGTAATATCAGAACAATATCCCTGATACACACAGCCAAAGTCCATGGTGATGAAATCTCCCACTTCCACTTTTTTGTCGGTGGCTACCCCGTGCGGCATGGAAGAGCGTTTCCCGGACGCAACGATGGTGTCAAAGCTGACTCCGGATGCTCCGCTGCGGCGCATCTGAAATTCCAGTTCCATCGCGATTTCGCGCTCGGTCATGCCCGGTTTAATCAGTGTCAGCACATGGGCAAAGGCTTCATCGCTGATTTCCTCTGCGCGAGCCAGCAGTGCAATTTCTTCTTCATCTTTCATCTGACGAATTTCGTCCACAAAACCTTTCAGCGGTGTGATTGCTTTGCGGCGAATCTGGGCGGCCAGTTTTTCAAATTCATCAACGGTAATCCGGTCACTCTCGATGCCCAGTGTCACCACTTCAATTTCTTCCATCAGCATGCGCAGGGTAACGGCCGGTGTATAGTGCTGAAACTGTACCAGTTTACAGCCTCTCGCCTGCTGCTGTGCCTGTTCCAGATAGCGGAAGTCCGTCATCAGATAAACACTGCTCTGTGTCACCAGCACCCAGCCGAAGGTTCCGGTGAACCCGGTCAGATACTGGCGGTTCTCTTTGGATGTCACTAGAAAGCCGTCTAAATCCAGCGCTTTCATTTTTGCCTGTATTTTTTCAATCCGTTTGTAGTTCATTTCCTAATTCTCCATTTCCGCCACATACTGTAATGCCAGCAGATAGCTTTTTACACCAAATCCGCAAATCTGACCCACACATACCGGGGCCAGCACCGAATCGTGACGAAATGCCTCTCTGGCATGAATATTGCTCAGATGAATCTCAATGGCAGGAATCTCCACCGACTCGATGGCATCCCGAATGGCATAGCTGTAATGGGTGTAGGCGCCTGCATTGATAATCAGATACTGATAATTCCCTTTGGCATTGTGAATGGCATCAATCAGGGACCCTTCATGATTGGACTGCATAAAATCCATTGCAATGCCCAGCTGTTCTGCACGATGACGCATCTGCTGTTCGATATCAGCCAGGGTTGTTGTCCCGTAGATTTCAGGTTTTCTTGTTCCCAGTAAGTTCAGGTTTGGTCCATTTAATACGAAAACGCGCAATATACTCACCTCGCCATCCATAATACCATAAAATTCCTGTCTCATACAAGACGGAAAACAGATTATTTCACTGTTTTTCACCGGTTTTTATGTCCCGCTGACAGAAATTTCGGCAATCCGCATCGTAGGCGCCCCCTGGCTGCCATAGAAGGTTAAATCATTGCCCACGCCGCAGACTTTCTGCAACAATTGCTGAAAATTGCCTGCAATGGTAATCCCCCGTACCGGACGGCTCAATCTGCCATGTTCAATCAGGATGCCGGAAGCACCGAAGGAAAAATCACCGGAAACCGGATTGGCTGTATGGGCACCCAGAATTTCTGTCACATAAATGCCCCGCTCCACATGGCCAGTTAACTGGGCCGGTGTCTGACTGCCGGCCTGTAAATAATAGTTGCTGGTACTGATGTGCGGCGTTCCTTTATAGGAACCGCGCATCCCGTTGCCCGTGGACGATGTTCCCGCCTTCGCAGCCGACAGACAGTCGTACAGATAGTTCTGCAGTACCCCGTTTTCCAGCAGCACGGTCCGCTGGCTGGCAGTCCCCTCTCCGTCAAACGAGGCAGACCCCAGCCGGTTTGGCAGCGTACCATCGTCAATCAGGGTCAGTTCCGGGCTGGCAACACAGTCCCCCAGCCTGCCGGCCAGAAACGATTTGTTTTTCAGAACCGCTTCCCCGGAAAAGCATGCACTGATGATGCCCAGCATCTGCATGGTAATCAGCGGTTCCAGAACCAGATCCATCACACCGCTGGCTACCGGTGCTGCACCCAGCAGCTGAACAGCCCGCCGGCCAGCCATGGTTCCGGCACGTTCCGGCGATAACTCCCGCAGGGCAATGCAGGAATCCATGCCGTAACCGCTCTGCTGCTCCCCGTCTTTTTCGCCTAAGGCCAGGCAGAACAGGCCGCAGTAATTTCCTTTCTGATGCAGCAGTACACCATTGCTGTTGGCCAGCCACATCTCAACATCGCCCTCCTCATATCCGGAACGTTCAATGCGCTGTACCCGGGCATCATACTGCTCCGCACAGCGAGCCGTTTCCCGTGCCAGTTCTATTTTTTCATCCAGAGAATGATTGCCTGTATCGGCATCCCATAAATCCATCTGCGGATATTTTTTCCCCGGCCCCGGGAAATACAGCGCCGGTTCTTCATCGTTATACGTGCTGTTGGCGATGGCCTGTGTTACCATCCTATCCAGCGCACTGCTGCGAAAATCGGACGAAAAGGAAAAGCCCTGCCGGTTTCCCTTTATCACACGCAGACCGACTCCCTGGCTTTCCGCCTGTTTCATCTGCTCCAGACTGCCGTCTTTTATCTCCACTTCAAGAGAACGGTTTTTTACAACAAACAGTTCCGCATGGTCTGCACCCATCTGTCTTGCTTTCTGTATGCCTGTTTTCGCAAACTCCGGAAAATTATTTCTCATGCTGTTTTCTCCCTCTCTACACGATTTCTTGCATCCTGACAGCGCTCGTGACGCTGTAGTGTTTCTATCTCATCTGCATTCTCATACAATGCGCTCCACAACCTGCAGCCGATAATCTGGCGCTGTACTGTAGCGCTGCAGAACAGTCTCGCTGACAATCTGCTCCAGGCCGTTAATCTGCCCGCTGACATAGACAGCCTCTGCCTGCATCGGTGCCTCCACCACCAGATCACCGTACACATACAGTGTACTGCAGGATATGGTATCTGCCACATGCACGGTGACAGGCTGATTATCCTGCGAACTGATTGCCACCGGCTGATACAGAGATCCGGTCAGTGTAATCTGTTTATTATCGGAGATAAACACACTGGCCTCCTGCAAATCCTGCATGGTATCGGTCAGCGGCCACCCGGAAAGAGCATCCCAGGGGAGCTGTAATAATCGCACCGTGCCCTGCACACAATTCCGATAACCGTCAGCTTCGGCTTCTGACTGCACCGTAACCAGATTTTCATCCGCATATTGCAGCTGTACCTCCGCTGTGCCCGCCGGTTTTTCCAGCAGAACAGGTTCGGTGCTGCCGCTGGTTTCCAGCTGCTGCAATGCAAGATTCCACCCGCTGTATGCCAGTAATCTGCTCTGTTCCTGTCTGACCGTGTCATTGCTGGCCGCATACTGGTCTGACAGAGTCAGCAGCAGTACACTGCCCCAAAGCAGGGTGCAGGAGAGTACCAGAAGGGTTATCGGCAGAATGTAGCCGTTCTGATTTTTTATTTTTCTCATTTTGCTGTTCCTGTTCCGCCTACGGTCAGCCCGCGGATTTTCAGTGTTGGCTGGGCATCGGCCACCGGTGCACTCTGCCCGTTTTTCCCGCAGGTGCCAATGGCATATCCAAAGTCATTGCCCACCATCTCCACATTCCGCAGACTCTCCGGCCCGTTGCCGGCCAGCGTAGCACCGCGCACCGCCCTGGTAATCTGTCCGTTTTCAATCAGATAACCCTCAGCGACATCAAAAACATAATCACCGTTCAGCGTATTGACCTGACCGCCGCCCATCTTTTTGACATACAGCCCGTACTCCGTGGATGCAATGATATCTTCCACCTTATCGGTACCCGGTGCAATGTACGTATTGCTCATACGGGTAACCGGTTTTTCTTTATAGGATTCCCTCCGGCCATTGCCGGTCAGAACCGCTCCGGTCTGCGTTGCAGTCTGATAATCGTTCATGTACTGTTTCAGCACGCCGTTTTCAATCAGCACCGTTTTCTGTGCCGGATTTCCTTCATCATCATAGCGATAGCTACCGTATTTTCCCGCAATTGTTGCATCGTCCACCACGGTGATTTTTTCTGAGGCCACCTGCTGGCCCAGTTTCCCGGCATAGGCAGATAAGCCTTTCCGTACCAGGTCGCCCTCCAGCCCGTGGCCGCAGGCTTCGTGAACCATAGTACCGCCGGCCTCGCTGCCCAGCACCACAGTCATCTGCCCGGTCGGGCACGGCTCAGCCGACAGCAGTGTTAGGGCACGCTGTGCCGATTCTCTTCCCAGCTCTGCCGCTGATTTTTCCTGAAACAGTTCAAACCCGCAGGCACCGCCCATAGAGGCAAACCCGGTCTGAATCTGGCCGTCCCGCTGTGCAATACTGTTGCAGGCCAGCCGGACGCGCACCCGCTCATCCTCCACACAGGTGCCGTTGCTGTTGGCTATGGTCACCTTCTGCACCACATCACTGTAGCCCAGCGATACCTGTTTAATGGCATCGTCCAGTGCCCGGGCTTCCGCATCGGCAACGCGCAGCAAGGCAATTTTATCTGCAAAGTCCACCTGTTCCGGGCGCTGTTTTATGATTTGCGGCGCGACTGCATCCGGCATCTGGAAATCCTGCACCGTCTTGCTCTGCCTGTTTTCTCTGGCAATCTGACCAGCCAGCCGGGCCATCTGCATCCCGTTATGGAATGATACATCATTGCTGTGCACATAGGATGTGCGATCCCCGGCAATCACACGGATGCCCATTCCCAGGTCAATGCCTGTATTGATTTTTTCTATTTTTCCGTCTTCACAGCTGATTGCTGTGCTCTCCTTCTGTTCGATAAAGATTTCCGCAAAATCAGCACCAGCCGACAATGCGGTATTCAGAATCTCTTTCAGTTCTTTTTTCTGCATGAGGCAGTCCTCCTCTTATAAATACGCGGTACCAGCCAGGCGGACAATCTGCTCCTGCTGTATGGTTTTGCCCTGCCACTGGCCGGAAATTTTAACATAAACGGCCTGCACCAGATCGGCATCCTCTACAGGAAATCCATTCTGGTCCAGATATTGAAACGTTATCGTATCAATAAAATTCGCCATCGGCTGGCGATTCCCTTGCGTACTTTCCTGTCGATAAAGAATTTTTCCCTCCAGCGCATACAGATGTTCCTGTGCCTGCCTATCCGTTCCCAGAGAATAGGATATGATATTTTCCTGCTGCAAGGTTAACTGCTGCGCATGACAATCCAGCACACTGGTGCTCCTTGCGATATCTCTGGTCAGCAGTTCTATTGCCAGCGACAGATTATCCTGCAGTTCCAGCATAGCGCTGCGCTGTTTATGCTGTTCAGAAACTGTAAAAAAACACTGCAGAAAAAAAGAGAGCAGCATAGATGTTATACAGATGACCACCAGCATCTCCGGCAGGGTAAATCCTCTTTGTGAGATACCCCTATGTTGTTTCGCCCGCATAATAAAACTGCCATATCTGATTTTCATTTTTCACCGTAATTTCCCTTTCTTCCAGAAATTCACCCATCGGCCGACGCTCCACCACAACCTGCCAGCCTTTCGGAATCTCTCCCTGTGCGCCTGCCAGTGCCGTCTGAGCCAGCAATACGGCCTGCTGGTTCTGCTGTATCCGAACATGACTCTGGCCGGTCAGCACAGACCATTGCCCCGCAATCTGCATCAGCATCATACAGATAGCCAGACTTGCCAGCACTTCCGGCAGAGTAAAGCCGCCCTCATGCCGTCGGCGCTTTTGTAATACGTGTTCTCCCCGTCTGATAATAATACACATAGCGTTCGTGTTCTCCTTTCCGCAGCATAATATGTCCGTTTTTCTGAAACTCTTTATCGGGCTCAATGGTCAGCGTCTGCGATGTCAGCTGGTCAAGCCCGGCTGGAAGTTCCCGGTAGCGCTGATTGACCGGATTGCCGGCATACCGAATGACATAGCGATAGGGCTGCCTGTCCCGATAAAAGGTAACCGTCACCCGGCATTGTTCTTTTACCGCCTCCCGCTGGGCCCATCGCAAATCGCGGTGCAGCTGCTGAATGGCATAATCCAGCCTGACCTGCTGCCAGCTGTCCATCATCAACGGTACTGCCAGGCCAGACAGCAGACCGATTAACAGAAGAACAACCAGCATTTCAGGCAGAGTAAATCCTTTCTTCTCTCGCATCCTCCATCCACTCCTCACAAAAGATACTGATAAGACTGTACCAGCGGAAGGAACAGACTGCCTGTCATCAGCAGTATCCCCAAACCCAGAAACAGGACAAAACAGGGTTCCAGCAAACCAATCATGCGCTGAAGCCGTTGCTGTACCTGTTTCTGATAATACTGGCTGAGCTGTACAAGTGCCTCAGGCAGGGCTCCGGTCTGTTCACTGACTGCCAGCATCTGCCTGGCCATCTCAGGGATAAAGGTGCATTTGCTGATTCCCGCCTCAAAGGAGTATCCGTCTGTTAAATCATCATGAAGCCGCTCCAGCTCTGCGGCAAACAGACTGCGCCTGTAAATCTGCCCCATGGCCTGCAGGCAGTGAGACAGCAGCATGCCGCTGGACAGCATCAGCCCCATGGCCTGTCCGATTTGTACAAACCAGTACTGCTGATACAGCTTTCCAGCCAGCGGAATATGCAGAATGAACTGTCTGGCTCGCATCTTCCAAACAGGGTTTGTTCGCATCCTCTGCCAGCAGAAAAAAAGAATCCCCGATATCATCAGTATTGCAGATAAAATCAATGGCCAGTTTGCTCGCATCCATCCGCTGATCTGCAGAACAGAACGGGTTACCGCCGGAAGCTGTGCATCAAAATTGCTGTACGTCTGAACCACCGTTGGCACCACAAACAGAAACATAGCACTGAATGCAATCACCATCAATATGAGCAATACAACAGGATAAAACATGGCCGAAGACAACATCTGTTTCGTCTGATTCTGCCGGGCAAAATACTCGGCGGCCTGCGCCATGGTTTTCTGCATGGTTCCGTTCTGTTCTCCGGCCAGAACAAACTCCAGAAGCACCGGAGAATAGCGGATTTCACTCTGCTGTAATGCCTGTGTCATAGTTTTGCCCTGCTGTACCGCTTCGCTGGTCTGCAGCAGAAACCTGCGGCAAACGGCCGGCTGCATTTCAGTGCCTACCAGCAGCAGGGCATTGGGAAGAGGCATTCCTCCCGCCAGAGCAAACGATAATTGCTGACAGATAAACTGCATCTGCTGTAAAGAAAGCTTATTTTTCATTCCAGGTTTTCTCATAGCTGCGGACCCAGCACAGCAGTGATTTCCTCTATGTCTGTTTTTCCTTCCCTCACCTTTTGCATGCCATCCTCCGCCAGCGATATAAAACTGGCTGCAATCTGTTCCTGCTGTTCCAGAAACCGTTCATACTGACTGATTTTCTGCCGAATCGTTTTATCACATATCATCACTTCCTGTATGGCAATCCGCCCCTGCACCACACCATCTGTTTTAGAGCGAACCAGCCGCTGGGCAACCACACCGTTCAGGCAGCTGGCCAGCAGATGCGGGGCGATTCCCATTTCCACCAGTCGTTTCACTGCCCCAAGCGCATTGCTGGTGTGCAGAGAGGCCAGTACCAGATGACCTGTATAAGCCAGCCGAATTGCAATCTCCGCCGATTCTAAATCGCGAATTTCTCCTACCATAATGATGTCAGGATCCTGCCTCAGAATGCTTCGCAGCCCTCTGGCAAAGGTAAGGCCCGTTTTCTCATTAATCTGTACCTGGTTAATGCCCGGCATTTCATACTCCACAGGGTCTTCCAGCGTTACAATATTCTTTCCTGTGCCCTGCAGTGCTGCCAGCATACTGTACAGCGTGGTTGTCTTACCGCTGCCGGTTGGTCCGCAGACCAGCACAATGCCGCCGGGAATCTGTAACAGCGTTTGCACGTTTCTGAAATTTTCCGGTGAAAAACCCAGTTGCTCCAGAGTTTTCATGTTCTCCCGCTGACCCAGAATCCGTACTACCATTTTTTCGCCCTGAAACAGCGGCAGACTGGAAATGCGCAAATCATACTGCTGCCCCTTCCATAAGACAGCAAGATGTCCGTCCTGTGGCAATCGTTTTTCTGTAATGTCCATCTCAGCCATCACTTTTAACCGGTTTAACATCAGATGCTCCAGTTCTGATATTACTACCCGGTCTTCCTGTAACTGCCCGTGACAGCGGAATTTCACAACCAGCCCTTCCCCGCCCGGTTCCAGATGAATATCACTGGCCTGCGCCTGTAATGCCCGCTGCAGAATCTCATTGATGGTACTGACAGCGGCAGAATCCTTCTGCGCTGCATCAATCTGGTATATTTTGTGCTGCAACTGTGTCATAATATCATCCCTCCTGTTCTTTACAGTTATTACCATACCACCTGCCGTTCCTGCCTGACAAGCAAAGAGTTTCGACAGATTCCGCGCAGCAGCAAAAAAGCAGAGAATGGAGCTGCCTTTTTCACGCTCATTCTCTGCTTTTTCGTCAGAATATTGCTTCTATTCTGTTATTCTTCCTTCTTTCAGCGCTGTCACTTCAAACTATCTATGACACATCCATAAAAAATACTATTGCTGTTCCGGTACCCCGTCCGCAGTATTCTCCGGATTATAATACTGCAAAACAATTGACAGCGCCGTTTCTGCCTGCAGACTGTCATGGATATGTCCGGCATAGCGAACCTCCAGCAATGCGGCATCCCCTTTGGCCAGCACATCTGCTTTTATCTGAATCATCTGCAGGTCACGGCGGCTTCGCATCCGAATCCAATGATACCGGTCATCATGGTCCACTACAAAAAAGATGTCTTTCCCCTTCAGCAATTGTTTCAGTCTGTCCAGTTCTTTTCTTCCTTCGGTAGAACCGGCTCCGCCAGTCAGCATATTCCATACCTGCTCATCTGGATTGGCAATAATCATATGCCGCCCTCCTCCTTTTCACGAATGTATTTATTATAACATAGTTTTTTTTGTCAGGAAATGTCGACAGACAAAATAGGTTCCTCGTTTACCATTATGCAACAGGCTGCATAAATAAAGAAATTATGTCGCACATTTATATATTAGTCCTTCATATAAAAACAAACAGCAAAAGTGTTCACCTTCCATACACAGATTGCATTTGTCTGCCACAAAAAGATAGATTCTGCAAAAATATTTCTGTGAAAAACATCTGTATGTTTGACAGAGATTTTTTTATTTTATAAAATCTTTCATGGGAAATACAATCCAACAGAAAAAAATATATAAATATTAAAAAAGTATGAAATATTCTCTTTCTTTTTTCTGTATCCTGTATTATACTTAATAACATTGCAAATTACTATTAAAAGGAGGACTTTTTCGTGTCTACTGAAAAGAAAGGTCTGGGACTTGTCCCAAAACTGATTATCGGGATTATTGCCGGTATTTTGATTGGTATGTTTTTACCGGAAGTACTGGTTCGGATTTTAGTGACAGTATCTTCTATTTTCTCGCTGTTCCTGAAGTTTGTAATTCCATTTATTATTTTAAGTTTCGTTGTCTGCGGGATTGCTGATTTAACACATGGTGCAGGCAAATTACTGGGGATTACCACTGCAATTGCTTACGGCTCTACTATTTTAGCCGGTTCCATTGCCTACACCGTTGCCACCGCCCTGTTCCCTAAAATTCTGGGAAGCAGCATGGCCAGTGAAGTTGGCGACCCGAGTGCAGGGATGTTATCTTCCTACTTCACCATTCCGCTGGCTCCAATGATTGATGTGACCGCAGCCATTGTTTTCGCATTCGTTATGGGGATTGGCATCTCCTATCTGCGCAGCCAGGGCAAAGGGGAAACCCTGTATCATCTGTTCACTGATTTCCAGGCAATTATCCTGAAAGTTCTGAACAGCATCATCATTCCATTCCTGCCGGTTTACATCGCAGGTACTTTTGCAAACATTACCTACGCTGGCCAGATCGTTACCATCATGAACCTGCTGTGGAAAGTATTCGCAACCGCAATTCCACTGCAGCTGTGCTATCTGTTTGTACTGTTCCTGATTGCCAGCATCTTTGGTAAAAAGAACCTGTTCATGATGATTAAAAACCAGATTCCTGCCTATTTAACAGCTGTTGGCACCCAGTCTTCTGCTGCCACCATTCCTGTCAATGTATCCTGTGCCGAGAAAAACGGGGTATCCAAACAGATTCGTGAATTTGTTGTACCTCTGTGCGCAACCATTCACCTGGCTGGTTCCATCACATCCTTAACCTGCTTCTCTGTTGCTCTGCTGTACATCAATGGTCTGGACTATTCGTTAGGCGTATTCATGCCATTCCTGTTCACACTGGGTATCGCAATGGTAGCAGCTCCAGGGGCTCCTGGCGGCGCGGTTATGAGTGCTCTGCCGTTCCTGCCGATGATTGGCATCGCGGTTGACAGCCCGATTGCAACTCTGATGATTGCCATGTATTTAACACAGGACAGCTTCGGTACCGCTGGTAACGTATCCGGTGACAACGCGATCGCTGTTATCGTTGACGAAATCAACAACAGAATGCGCAAAAAAGCAAATGCGTAATTGCATCTGAATGATGTAAACAACCTCGAAATGGATAAAATCCATTCCGGGGTTTCTTTTTTACGCAAGTTTCCATTTAAATCATTTTATACAGAAAATCAAGGCCTGATCAGCTTCCTGTTTTCACATATGTTAAAAGCAGTATTCCTTTTAACAGTAACAGCATAAATGCTACCGTTATGGCATATGCATCTCTTGTCATCGCCAGAAACAGCACAATGAAACTGCTGAGAACCATTGAAAAAACGGTTATCGTTTTATGATATTTTTCCATTCTGAATTTTGTCAGCAGTAGTTTTATTACTCCAGCCGCAATCAGAGACAGAAACAGAATCCAGTATAGAGAACGATAAGCGGGTGCTGTTTCCATATAGGCAAACAGATTTACTGAATAAATGTATCCATCCACAGCAACAAATGCAATTCCTGAAAATAATACTCTTTTTTCATGTTTCTTCATTTTTTCATGTCCTTTCTTTCTCTTTTTGCCATCAGGCTGATTCCAGAATAACAAAAGACATAAAAAACAGAAAGAATCGCACCGTCACATG
>JAFYPD010000075.1 GCA_017547685.1 Peptococcaceae bacterium | reverse complement strand
ATCTTGGTGAGCTCCTGTGGTTTTGGAAGTTTTGCCATGTTAACACCCCTTTGTTATAATTCCTACTCTTCCTCTATATAGTTACTGCACCGCATAAAAGTGCTAGTATCCACCGATTCGTTCAGCAGATTTGCCTTCTGCAGCATTGCGTTCATTTCTTTTACCTGGGCAATCCGCAGGTTGGCAATCTGTTCTCTGCTTTCACTGTACAGGTCAAAAGCGATCAGCATCAGTGTGTCAATATCAGTATTTAAGTCATCCAGATCAGCCTGGGTAATCTGTCCTGCCTTGATTTCATCTTTGAAAACAGTCAGAACCAGATGTTTGAAGCTTGGCAGAAATGCCAGCGCTTTTGATGGTTTCATATCCTGCACCGCACGAATTTTCAGAATCATTTCCAGATGACCGTACAGTTTGTCTGCATCGCGGTCACCGTGCAGTTCTTCCAGCAGATGATCCATGCTGCGGTAAATATTGCTGCCAACAGGGTTGGCGAAGTCTTTATCCACGCGCACAAAGTATTTGTGTGCTTCTACCGGATAAGCGGCAATCGCCTGTTCAAACCATTCTTTTAACAGTTCTTTGTGTTTCTGCTGCATGAACTGGTTTAAACGGTTGCTCATCCTTTTCACCTCCCATCAAAAGGAATCCCTTGCTCTATCATTATACCAGATAACTATGCATACCTGGCAAGAGATAGCTTACGCCAAAAAATGTAAAAATTACCGCTACAAAGCCCAGTACACTGAGCCATGCGGCCCGTCTGCCTTTGAAGCCTTTCAGGAAACGGGTATGCAGATAAATCGCATACACCAGCCAGGTAATAAGCGCCCATGTTTCTTTCGGGTCCCAGCTCCAGAAAGCGCCCCAGGCATATTCGGCCCACACCGCACCGGTAACCAGCATGATGGTCAGGAACGGCAGACCGATAAAAATTAATTTATACGCAATCTCATCCAGTACTTTCAGAGACGGTAAACTTTGCGCCAGACGGCTCTGTGCATTGTCGCCGCTTTTGTCTTTCAGCAGATATGCAACTGATACCGCAAAGGATACGGCGAATGCGCCGTAGGAAATCACGGCAGACGATACATGTACCGCCAGCCAGTAGCTGCGCAGTGCAGGCATCACCGGTTCAATGGTTAAATCCACGCTGACCAGCCAGCAGCACAGCACCACCAGAATCGGCATGACAAACAGGCCGATAGCACCGATGGAAAACCGTTTTTCTATGATTACATAGGCCAGCGCTGCAACAAATACAAAGCTCAGACCGAATTCAAACCCGTTGTTCAGCGGCAGACCGCCAATCAGTACAGAGCGCAGAAGCAGTACTGCAGTGGTAAATGCCAGCCCCACATAAACAACTTTCGTTGCCAGATGCTGCATCTTCTCATTGCGGGACCAGATGCCCAGACCATATACCGCCAGCGCCCCGACATAGGCGGCTAACATGAGCCATAATAACGGTAACTGTAACTGTTCCATCGTTTATTGTTCCTCCTGTCGTTTCGGCCACTGTTCGGCCAGTTCTTCCTCTATTTCTTCTACCACCATACTGCTTTTACTGTAACACCAGATGCGGCTTTCTTTTTTACCGCCTCCAGTAAGGATTCGCAATTCACGATACCGGCCGCTCAGGAACATCAGCGAAGCGATGGACGCCAGCAGGAATCCGGCAAATACAATGTAGGTGCCGCGGCGGATTTTCAGTTCCAGAATGCTGTATGCCGCTGTACCCAGATAGGTGATGGTGGCACCAGTGTCCGTCAGTGTCAGCACGTCGCCGGGCTCCACAAACTGGCCGCGCGATGCGTTGACATGGTCACTGATCTGCACGTACGGTTTGCCGTTCACCATGGCAGCCACAACAGTCTGTCCGCCAATGGTGGCCGCCTGATTATCAGGCAGACCATAGGTGGTGTTGTCAGCTTCGTCTTCCAGCCCCTGCACCTCCAGCAGATAGCGGTAATCGTAGGAATTCTGGTAAATCATCAGGTTTCCGTAGCGATATGGTTCATTTACTTTCGTTTCTACGTTTTGGGCAACCAGTTCTCCGTGTATATATAAGTTAAAGCGGGTCACCCAGTTATCAACGGCCTGCTGTTCATCATAAACAGTCTGGAAATCCAGAATTTCAACGGCACTGGTTTCTCCGTAAACACTGCGCAGTTCTTCGGGGAACGGGCGGGTCTGTCCAACCTGACCCATGGCGAAACCCTCTGTGTTAAAAGTGGAGAACAATGCGCCAATCAGAATAATCAGCAGTGAGATGTGCAGCAGATGCGGAGCGGCTAAGCCCATCTTGCCTTTCTGCGCCAGAATCTTCACATTGCCGTTCTGCGCTTCGCGGCTGATGCTGTAATGATTCTCTTTCAGCCAGGCAGTAATGGCGGCCTCATCGGCATCATACACCTTGCAGGCACCGTTTTCTGTTACATCAGCGGCAGTGCGATGCAGCTGTTTCCAGAATTTCGGCAGCAGCTGTACGGTACATAATCCTAAGTTGATAAAAAAAGCAATTACAACCAGCCGGAATGACCACGAACTAAAGGCGTCAGCATCCGGGAAGATGGTAGCCAGTACAGACATCACGGCGATTGCTGCAATCAGTATCACAGCCAGTTTTAACGATGACAGGAATTTCAGCATGACAGTCTCCTCCATAATATCTGTGCATTATAATATTAACTTAAACATTATAGCTGAAAATGCCGTAAAACACTACACATTTTGTAAAGAAATCGACATTTTCATTCGAATAATTTCATTTTAAAATTTATTTTTTTCGATAGAATTCTTTTATCGTCAAATCCACCTGGTATAAACTAATTATCGGCTACTTTCATCAGATTGCGGATTTTTTCCAGCGCACTCTTCTCCAGACGGGAAATCTGCATCTGTGATACCCCCAGCATCTGGGCAATTCTGCTCTGGGTCAGATCCTCGAAATAACGATAATAGATAACCTGTTTCTGCTGTTCGTTCAGCACTTCCATGGCAGCTTTCAAATCTTTTTTCAGCTCTACATTGTCCAGATTACTGTCCACCCTGCCTAAATATAACTCCGGCACGTTATTTTCATCCTCATTGAGCTGCTCTGATAGAGAGGTTGTCTGACTGGCCTGTTTGGCTTCCATAGCCTCTTTCAGTTCTGCCTGATCCATTTGCAGCATATCTGCCAGCTGTTCTGTGGTTGGATTGTTGCCGTGCTCCTGATAATATTCGCCTTCCGCACGGGTGATGCGGGTACTCAGTTCTCTGTATTTGCGCGGGATTGCCACACGCCAGGTACTGTCCCGGTAGTAGTTCATAATCTTGCCCGATACAGTACGATAGGCAAAAGTTTTAAACCGGATTTCCTTATCCGGATCAAAGCGCTCCAACGCACCCACAACCGCAATACGAGCCACCTGCTGCAGGTCTTCCCGTTCCCACGGCAGATAACACTGGGACTGGCACCAGTATTTAATCAGCGGATCCATGGCTTTTAACAAATCTTCCATGGCTTCAGGAGTTGGATTTTGTTTATATGCAAGTGCCATTTCTTCTATGTCTTTTTTCACGAGTATGTCCTCCTCCTTGCTACCAGACCATCCGTCCGGTAAGCCGATTGCCTTTTTCGTTGAATGTCAGTTCGTCTAAAATTGTCTGCATCAGCAGAATCCCCCGCCCATGTTCTTCCAGAGAAAGAACATCCCAGCTGCGGCTGCGCATCTCCTCGGGAATGCCTGGGCCATTATCCTCAACGGAAAAAACAAACCCCTGCCGGTCACAGCACCAGCTGATTTCCACCTCGCCCGGCTTTCCGTCTTCCGGGATTCCGTACAAAAGGCTGTTCTGCACCGCTTCCATCAGACACAGGCGAAGATCCATCTGTTTTTCTTTCGTAATCTGCATCTGGCTCAGCTGCTGCTGTAAGCGGTCTGTTACATCGTTCAGCTGTTCCAGCGCAGATATTTTCATATGCACCTGCATCTGCTGCATCATCCTTTCCTCGATTTTATCATATCGCCACGCCCGCCTCGCGAAGACGATTTTTGATAATTTCCGCCAGAAGCGGGTCTATCCCCAAATGGCCGGTCAGGTCAATCTGAATGTGGCTGTATTTCTGCCGCATCGCATCCAGAATGCGGGGAATGCCATTAGAAAGATGCTGTCCTCTGGTTAAAAACATCGGTACAATCACAATGCGATCCATGCCTTCTGCGGCAAGCCGATCGATTTCCTGCTCCAGCGTTGGTTCGGCAACCTCCACAAAGGAACCGCTGATGGTCAACTCTGGCAGCTGTTCCGCCATCATCTGCCACATGCTGCGCACTTCCGCATTGGCGGCCTCCCGAATACTGCCGTGGCCCAATAAAATCACTGCCTGTTTCATGAAACCCTCCATGCCTTACACATCAATATAATCTGTTTCTTCCGGAATCACGTAGCTCAGCACAATATACGCGGCTACAGCCGTCAGAGTGCTCACCGGCGGGAACAGACACACCAGCACCCAGACCAGACGCACATAAGTCGCATCCACACCGAAAAATTTCCCCAGCCCGGCACATACGCCCGCCAGTTTCCGGCCTTCTTTCGATCTTCTCAGTTTGTCAATTTTTCTTTTCATAGCTGCACACTCGCTTTCTTTCCTTCCATCATCTGACGAAACCCGGTATATTCCAGAAAATTATAAAATCAGTCATTGTTCCTCAGCCGTTTATCCTGTAAAATAAGAATGCACGGAGATTTTCTGTTATGTTTTTATGTTAGGAGTTTATGCGATGAGAATTCTGTTATTACTGGCAGCCGCGCTGCTCAGCCTGGGCATTTTATTTCTTGCCTTTTTATTTCTGTCAGGTATCCTGACAGCTGTTCTGTATACCGTTTGTTCTTCCGGTATTTCTATTTTATTAATCTTTGCGCTGTTCCATTTTATTTATCTGTATCTGAACAAACACAAAAAGAACTAGCTGCACCCGTCTACTGCGTCAGCTTCGGCTGACGCATTTCTATTAAGCCCAGAGACAACAGCCGCAGACTGGAATAGAGGTTGGTCCAGAACAGCTGGCTGCGCTGCCAGTGACTGCGCAGGAAAATGCGCTGGTCTTCACTAATCTGCCCTGTGGTACATGCCTGCTCGATGGCATCCAGTTCGGCACTGTCGGCCAGAACCTGATTCAGGAACTGATAGGTCTCTTCCATTTCGCTGGACGCCAGCACCTGCTGCCATTCCAGCTCAATCAGTTTATAGTTGAGCCAGTAGGTGGTAAAACCTTTGCTGATGCCCAGGCTGTTTTGTTCCCGATATACCAGGGTCTGCCGATTCCAGGCATCGATTACTTGCAGGTTGTCCATACTCCATGTTTTCGCCTGTTCCAGTTCGGCATCCGTAATGTCGTTATTACGAATACACTGATTAAACATTGCGATGATTTTTCCGGTATCCACACGCTGCGGTGCTGCTGCAAAGAACCGGCCAATCTCCTCGGCCGCCACGCCGGTGGCCACTGCTGTTGTCAGCCAGTAAAAGCCCTCCGAGTGAAACAGTGATTCTACGGCATGCATATTCGCAGTATCAAATGACAGCATTCCGCCGCCCATAACTTTATCCATAATAACGCCACCTTTATCGAAATACTATGATTTATTATACCCTCTTCTGCGCCATCGGGCAACGGTAAAGACAGGTACATTGTTGTGCTGATTCATAAAAATATTATACAAAATCTTTCGCATGATTTTACTTTTTCTTTTCGAATAATCTGCTATAATACTGTTGAACACAGCATATTACACAGAAACCGTGTCATGGCATCCGGACACATGGCACAAGAAAGAAGGAGATTTTTATGAAAGGACTTATTTTTGATTTAGACGGTACGCTACTGGATTCTATGCCATCCTGGGGGCGCCAGCTGGACGATTTGCTCACAGCCCGCGGCATCACCCCTCCATCCGACCTGCTGGATCGCACCAAAACACTGGGGCTGGAAATGGCCACCAGTATGGTTCTGCAGGAATTCGGCCTTCACGATGACCCCGCCGTGGTGTATCAGCAGTTTCAGGATAATATGGCCGCTTTATACTGCGGCACCATCCCGCTGAAACCCGGTGTCCGCGCTTTTTTAGATGACATGTACGCCAAAGATGTACCGATGGCTGTTGCAACTGCCACTTCCCGCATTCTGGTAGAAAAAGTGCTGGCGTATCATCAGCTGACCGATTATTTTCAGAGCATCACCACCGTAGCCGAAGTGGGCATCGGCAAACATGACCCGCGGATTTTTTTAACTGCCGCCGGCAAACTGGGCTTACCGCCCCAGCAGTGCGTTGTGTTTGAAGATTCGCTGAAGGCAGTGCGCAGTGCAAACCGCGCTGGATTCCAGACCGTTGCCATTTACGAGGAAACCAATCCGGTTGAACAGAACGACCTGGTGCAGGAAGCAGACCTGTATATTCATGATTTCCGTAATCTGGCCATACCGCACGATGATATGTTGGAATAGCACATAATATAGAAAACAGGCTGTTGCATCCATCGGTTGATATGATATGCAGCAGCCTGTCTTCTATTGTCTTATTTTTACAGCGTTGTTTCAAACTCGCCTGGCTCGGTAATACAGTCTACACATTCCATATCATCTGCCTGATAGATGATTTCGCCGTCTTTGATGGTAGCCAGCACTTTGATATCGCGGATGGTTTCTTTCGGCACGGTCAGAATATCCTGGTCCAGCACAACCATATCGCCCCGTTTGCCAACCTCCAGAGAACCTTTCACATCATCATCGAAACACTGGTAGGCAGCATCAATGGTAACCGCTTTCAGGGCAGTCATGATATCTACTGCAAATTCTTCCCCTAATACATTGCCGTTTCTGGTACGGCGATTTACCGCTGTATCCAGCATCAGCATCACGTTTGGAGGTCCGATTGGACAATCCTGATGCAGCGTGAACCGCATCCCCCGTTTTGCAGCCCATGCCAGCGGACTGATACGGCTTGCTCTCTCCGGCCCCAATACAACGGAACGATACCAGTCGCCCCAGTAATATACATGGTCATGAAAGAAACTCAACATGATACCCAGTTCCTGTGCCCGTTCAATCTGGTCTTCCCGAATGGTCTGGCAGTGAATCATTACAGGACGCAAATCCTCCGTAATCCCTGTTTCCTTCACAGCCTGTTCATACAGTTTCAGACACCGGTCAATGGCGGCATCACCATTGCACTGCATCTGCAGCTGCCAGCGATTTTCCATACATTCTTTAAACAGCGCCAGCGTATCCTCTTCACTGTCAAAGCCTGTCAGGCCACAGTAATCAGGTGCTTCTCCCGGCGGTGCCTGATAGTACGGTTTTGTCATCCATGCGGTGCGAATCTGCGGAGACCCATCCAGAATTACTTTCGCACCGGAAATTTTAAAATGTGTCCGATATTTTGCTTCTGGAGAGGCCACACCTTCCAATGCGACTTTCGCTTCGCTGGCCACACGCACATAGCCCAGCACATCAGCAGAAATCAGACCGGCACCTGTGCAGAACTGCAGCAGCGGACGCATATCAGCTTCGAAGCTGCCGTCCATTACAGTGGTGTACCCTTTGCTGATATATTTCTGCTCTGCGCGGCAGATGGCATCAATCATGGTTTCCGCACTTGGCGTTGGCATTTTTGTCAGCACCGTATCACGAATAGCCAAATCCTGAAACAAACCGGTCGGTTCACCGGTTTCCGGGTCATGATAAATGTATCCGCCTTCCGGGTTTGGGGTATCTTTGGTGATGCCCAGAATATCCAGCACTCTGGTATTTACAACACCCAGAAAACCGCTGGTGTTAATCATAACAATCGGAACTTCTGTAGAGATGCGATCCAGATCTTCTTTCGTCGGATGCAGCTGTCCTTTAAACAGCGCATGGTCATAACCCATCCCGATAAACCATTCACCTTCCGGAACCGGATGTTTTTCCAGATATTCTCTGGCCTGCTCTACCAGATCCTCTACGCTGTCTGTTTTCCCCACCGGAGACGGGTCAAACCGCGGGAAAATGTAACTGGAAGAGAAATGGCTGTGAGAATCAATAAAGCCCGGCAGTACCGTTGCGCCGTCTAAATTCACCACATGGGCGGTTTCACGTTCTGCCAGCAGTTCCTCATTGCTGCCCACCGCAACAATAATACCATCCTGCAGCAGCACAGCCTCTGCTTTCGGCTGTGCTTCGTTCATGGTGACAATATTACCGTTGTAATATAATTGTTTCATAATGCTCGCTCCTTATATAGGATATGTATCGACTAACATTTTTCCATTATGCTTCATTTCATCTGCTATAGTATGACAGCTTATTATAGCACATCACCGTTTAAAAAACAGCCATCTGCAGCCCAAACACATTTGTGCTGTTTATTTTCTTTGGCACAGAGGAAAAGGCTGCACCACGGCAGCCTCCTCAAAATCGATTTTATTAAAATAGGATCTCTTATTCCTGGCAAACGCCGGCAGCTCTTTCGGCTGCACGTGCTGCACTCCAGTATTTATTGTACAGTGCGCCAGCGAAAACCAGCAACACGGAAGATGCGATAAAGAAACACATCGCCATTGCCAGTGCATTCTGTACACCCATGTTATCTACCATAAAGCCGCCCAGTGTAGGGCCTACTGCGCCCAGCAGCTGAATGAACAGTACATACACCCCGTAGGAAATAGATTTGTACCATACCGGCACCAGGTCATGACACGCTGTGTGGAAGGATGTGTTCCCCAGATTGTAGAAACCGGTACCCAGCAGAATCAGCGGAATGAGTGCAAATTTGTAGCCGATACCAAAGGATAATGCAGCTGCAGCAATACAAATCATCGGCATCCACATGCGGGCACGGCGGTCTTTTTTGTACCATTTATCCAGAATAGCACCGCCTAAAGGGAAGGCAATCAGACCAATCGGTGTACCCAGAGCAACAATACCTGCGGCCTGCGTTAAATCCATGCCCATTACATTTACATAGTAGATAGAGGCAAATGTTGTACCAATGTTCAGTGTCATAACCGCAATCCCGGCAGCCAGACACATAATCAACAGCGCTTTGTTTTTGATTACCATTTTTGCGGTGTCAACAGCATTCAGTTTTACCTGTACTACTTCTTCTTTGCCGGAAGCCGCAGCAATCTCTGCGCCCTGTTCTTCCATCAGTTTTTTGTTGTCCGGCAGCAGTAAGCTTAACAGCGATACAACCAGGCTGATACCCCCGACAACGTAGAAAGATGCTCTCCATCCCCAGTTTTGAGCAATGACTGCAAACAGCATGATACCCATGATACCGCCGATGGTCATAGCGGTGTTGTACAGCCCCAGCACTTTTCCCCAGGAGGATTTTTTAAACCAGCTGGTCAGCATTGCAGTGGACAGCGGCGCATAGGCAGAGTTCCCGGCCCCAACCCCTAAGCGGCATGCAGCCAGTGTCAGTGCGCTGTGTGCGTAACCGCACTGTTACGCCGGACCACAGAACCCCCAACAGGCTGATGGTTCTTCTCTGGGATTTCTGTTCCCCCAGATAGGAGAACGGCATGACGAAAATCGCCATCCCTAAAAATACAGCACTGCTCAATAAACCAATTTCGGTGTTGCTAATCTGCAAATCTTCCTGAATAGCAGGCAAAACCGAATTTACACCGTAACGAATCGCAATGTCAAAACAGAATAACAGATAGAGAATTGCTACGAAAAACAAGCGTTTCCCTTTTGGCAGTTTGACAATCGGCTCATCTTTTTCCTCTACTTCTACGCATTCTTCAGCGGTCACAGAAGCCATGAAAACACATCCTTTTTATAAATTTTTGCAGGCTTTTCCGCCCGCTTTGCACGTTTGTGCCTGTTCAGCCGAAACAGATTTCTTTCAAAGATTATGTTACCCATCACATGAAAAATTGCCCGCTCTGATATAGAAAAATATTGAAAAAAATCAACGTCTTTATTATAATCAGAGTACAGATAACGATTCCTTAAAAAGTATCTGTTTCATGCGTTCCTCTATGCTGTCATTTTCTATACTGTTGCAATAAATTAAAATGCTCTCACACATCAAATTTATTTATCGCGTAAATGATAGCAGAAATTCGCGGATACTTCTAATACTTTATGAAAAATATAACAATTATCCCGAAATTATATGTATTTTCTTATAAGTTTATAATTCCAGTATTCGAGAAATATTGCTGCTGCACTTTATGCACATCACTTTCAAGGAGGAGTTATCATGGAACTACTGCAACTCCAATATTTCAAAACCATTGCCGAATGCCAGCATATCACCAAAGCAGCCAACAAACTAATGATTTCCCAACCCTCCCTCAGCAATACTTTATCCCGTATCGAAAGCGAGCTGGGTGTGCAGCTGTTTGACCGCCAGGGCCGGAATATTGTTTTAAACAACTATGGGAAAATCGTTTTGGAGCACACCAATAATATTCTGCGCGAGCTGGATAATATTCGCACAGAAATCGATGCACTGGAACAGCGGCAGAACAACGTAATCACCATTGCCTCCACAGACTCCATGTATCTGCGCGAATGGCTGCCCGCTTTTATCAAAGAAAATCCGGATCTGGCCATTCGCCATTCTGTATCAACGCCGGAAAAAATTGAAGCCGCACTATTGGACGGAACTATCGATTTTGGTATTTCTTCTGTCGCATTTGGCAACAATGCCTTTGCCCATCATCAGTTGTGGGAGGATGAATACATGGTGGCAACACCGCTGCCAAATGATTTTCCTGACGGAGTAATACGTGATTTTAGCGATTTTAAACAGGAATCGTTTGTGGCATTGCCCGCCATGGATTATCACTCCCGGTATATCGATATTTTGAGCAGCGCAGCCAGTTTCCGGCCCAATATTATTTTTGAAGGCGAGCGGGAGCTGCTGGAACGAGTGATGATCCCGCTTCATGCGTCTATCATTATACTGCGCTCCAGTATCCAGAATGATAAAGACGAAGCCTTATATGCAGGGTACTGTTCCCTCACCCGGCTGAGCAATCCGGAAGCACATATCAGCATTACACTGTCGTGGGATGCTCGCCGCACCCGCACAGCCTCCGCGCAGCGTCTGCTGGATTATGTCCAGAATACACAGTTAAAAGCTTGGCACCTCTCTACACCGGATGAAGTTTGGTGCAGAAAAAGCAACGGTCTCAAAGAGGAATCCGTTAATCAGGAATAAAACAAAACCGTCCACTGCAATGTGCCTGATTTGCAGCAGACGGTTTTTCTGTTTTCTTGCAGGCTTATTCCATCGGCAGCCGCACGGTAATCGTGGTGCCTTTCTCCAACTGACTTTCCAGACTGATTTCCCCGTGATGCAGCTGTACCCCGTGTTTTACAATCGACAGCCCAAGGCCGGTGCCGCCAATAATACGGGAATGGCTCTTATCCACCCGGTAAAACCGTTCAAACACACGCGGCTGTTCTTCAGCAGGAATCCCGATACCGGTATCTGCCACCTTCAGCACCGCATGCGTTCCAACCTGGACAACCGACGCCTTCACGGTGCCTCCAGGTTTATTGTATTTGATTGCATTTTCACAAAGATTATAAATAATCTCCTGCAGCACCTGACGAATCCCTAGTACCGCCGCCGGTTCCACATAGGAGGTTAGTACTACTTCTTTCTGCTGTGCCAGCGGCTGTAATCGATGCACCACTTCTTCCAGCACATCGCCCAGCGCAACTTCTTCACGGGTAAACTGGGCCCCTTTTTCATCCAGCCGCGATAACTGAATGATATCGGCGATGAGGGTAATCATCCGGTTCGCCTCTTTGTAGATTTTTTCTGCAAAGGGTTTCATGTTTTCCGGTGACACCAGCCCCTGCGACATAATCTCCGCGTAACCGGAAATTGCTGTTAACGGTGTCCGCAGTTCATGGGATACGTTGGCAGTAAATTCACGGCGCAGCTGTTCCTGCTGCTGTTTTTCTGTCACATCCAGCAACAACAGCACAAGCCCCTGCACCTTATTTGCTACCGTAATGGGATTTGACATAATCTGATAGCTGCGGCCGTCCAGTTCCAGCAGCATTTCCTGCTGCTGCCCTCGCAAACCGTTTTCTATCATCTGCTGCAATTCCAGATTGCGATTCACCACCAGAATATGCTTGTGCAGGTAGTCTCCGCCATTCAGATCAAAAATTTCTGCCGCACGTTTATTAAAGGACAGAATATAGCCCTCACCATTTACGATAACCAGGCCTTCGTCCATATTTTCTGTTAATGTAGAAAACTCCTGCTGCCGTTCCTCCAGCTCTTTCATCTGGTTCTGAATCAGCGTATTCTGACGGGCAATCCGCTGTAATAGCGGCGACAATTCATCGTACATATTATGCTGCAGCGGCTGCTCCAGATTCAGGGCGTTAATCGGCACTACAATTTTCTGTACTTGCCAGCGCACCAGCAGCAGTGCCAGCAGCAGTATCACAATGGCAAATACGATGATCTGCGGCAGCGTATTAAAAATATTCTGCCACAAATTATCCATCGAATGAGCCACACGCAGTACCTTTCCATCATCCAGCAGCAGTGCGTAATATACGGTTTCTTTTCCGATTGTCGCCGAAGCGCGTGCATCATCACCGTTGCCGGTCAGCCGGGCTTCTATCACTTCCGGTCGCTCATTATGATTTTCAATCTGTGATTCATCCTGCACCGTGCTGTCAAATAATACGGTACCGTCTTCCGAAATCAGTGTAATGCGGGTCTCCAGATTCCGCTGGCTGACCTTTTCCAGATAGGTGACATCCCCGGTGTTCATGGCCTCTGCCAGACATACTGCCTCATGCACCAGCTGATGCCGCATGGCTTCGTACAATTCGCCGCTGAAAAAAACACCCTGCATAATCGTCGTTGTGATAATCGCCAGAATGGCCAGCAGGCTCATGCTTTGAAAAATGCGCTTTTTCATTTGCCGTCACCAATCCGATAACCTACGCCGCGCACGGTTTCAATCATATCTCCGCTACTGCCCAGCTTCTGCCGCAGACTGCGGATATGCACATCCAGCGTACGGGTTTCCACATCAGCTGAATAACCCCAGATACGGTCCAGAATTTTATCACGTGTTAACACAATCCCCCGGTTTTCCAGCAGATATTCCAGCAATTCAAATTCTTTGTACGTCAGTATAATTTCCTTGCCGTCCGCCTGAACCCGATGGGTATCATGGTTTAATTCCAGCCCTCCGCAGGACAGCGTATGGGCAGGCTCCTTCCGGGTGCGGCGCAGCAATGCTTTCACACGGCTCACCAGTTCCATCATACCAAATGGTTTTGTAATATAATCATCGGCACCGTTATCCAGGCCAATCACCTTGTCAAACTCTGTGCCTTTGGCTGTCACCATAATCACCGGCAAGTCAGCTGTCAGGGTGTTGGCGCGCAGCCGTTTTAAAATCTGCAGGCCGTCTTCCCCAGGCAGCATAATATCCAGCAGAACCAGCTGGGGCATCTGCAACTCCAGAGCAGCAGAAAAAGCTTTGCCATCAGCAAAGCCCTGCGCCTCATATCCGGTTGCCTGTAATGTATAAACCACCAGTTCACGAATACTGGCATCGTCTTCTACACAATAAATCATTTAATCATCTCTCCCATGACTTCCTGTAATGGAAAAGTGGACCCAGTTTGCAATATTCACCGCATGGTCGCCGATTCGCTCAAAATACTTGGCAATCATCAGCTGATCCAGTGCAGTTTCACCGTTCTGCGGATCAGCTGCAATACTTGCAATCAGTTCCCCCCGTTCCTGTACAAACAGTCTGTCTACTTCGTCATCCTGCCGCATCACAGTCTCTGCCAGGCCGATGTCCTTTCGCACATAAGCATCCACACTGCCGGTCACCATCTGCATGGTCGCCTGTGCCATCTTCACCAGCACATGGTCATGGTACAATGCACCAAGGGTATCGTAATTCAGGATTTCCGCAATATCCTGTGTCTGGTCGCCGATACGTTCCATATCGGTAATCATCTTCAGGGCAGCGGAAATCTGGCGCAAATCTCTGGCCACCGGCTGCTGCTGCAGTAATAATTTTAAACATAACTGTTCAATGTCGCGTTCTTTCTGGTCAATTGCCGCCTCAGCCTGAATCACTTCTTCGTTGCGGGTCAAATCGCCATTCAGAAGTTCTTCCATGATAATTTCCAGTGAACGCTCACACAATGCGCCCATCTCAATCAGTGCCCGATTGAGAAGTTCCAGCTGCTCATCAAACTTGTTTCGCATATCAGCCAAACCTCCCGGTTATATAATCTTCTGTTCGTTTGTCCTGCGGCAGAGAGAATAAGGTTTCTGTCTTGTTATACTCTACCACTTCACCTAACAGGAAAAACGCCGTTTTGTCGGAAATACGGGCAGCCTGCTGCATATTATGTGTTACCATGATAATAGTATAATCTTTCTTCAGCTCCACTGCAAGGTCTTCTATTTTCGATGTGGAAATTGGATCCAGAGCAGAAGTCGGTTCATCCATCAGTAAAATTTCCGGTTCCACCGCCAGTGCACGGGCAATACACAAACGCTGCTGCTGCCCGCCGGACAACCCCAGAGCGCTTTGTTTCAGACGGTCTTTTACTTCATCCCAGATAGCTGCATTACGCAGAGAACGCTCCACAATTTCGTCCAGCTGCACTTTACCATGAATCCCATGGGTGCGCGGCCCAAATGCGATATTATCGTACACGCTCATCGGGAACGGGTTTGGTTTCTGAAACACCATACCAACCCGTTTGCGCAGCAGGTTAATATCCATATCGCCGTAAATGTCCTCCCCGTTCAGTTTCACTTCACCTGTAATCCGGCAGCCTTCTACCAGGTCGTTCATACGGTTCAGCGATTTCAGCAGGGTCGATTTCCCGCAGCCGGACGGCCCGATAAACGCTGTGATTTCTTTGGAGCCCAGAGAAAGATTAATGTCTTTCAGCGCATGAAACTCGCTGTAGTATAAGTCCAGATGGCGAATCGCAAATGCTTCCTGCGCAGTATCCGGCACAGCACCATCCACTGCCGGCGTTTCGGTTTTTCCCATTGTTATTTTCATACGTCTTATCCTTTCGTGATTCTTTTCGCAACGAAATTGGAAATCCAGTTGATTGCAATGACGATTAACAGCAATATAACAGCCGTGGCTGCCGCCTGGTCGGTATATAGCCCTTCCGAATAAAGGCAGTACATGTGAACCGACAGGGTACGGGTGGAGTCAAACACGCTTTCTGGCACAGCTGCAATGGTGCCGGCAGAGAAAATCAGCGCTGCCGATTCCCCTACAATACGGCCAATTGCCAGAATAATCCCAGCCAGAATACCTGGGATTGCCGTTGGCAGAATGATGCGGAATACAGTGCGCACACGGCCTGCACCCAAACCGAAGCTGCCTTCGCGGTAGCTGTCCGGCACAGATTTCAGCGCTTCCTCTGTGGTGCGCATAATCAGCGGTAAAATCATGATGGCCAGCGTGAATGCACCAGACAGTAACGACAGCCCCCAGTCTAACGCTTTTACAAAGAACAGTGCCCCAAACAGCCCGTATACGATGGACGGAATCCCCTGTAATGTTTCAGTGGTCAGCCGGATCACTTCCACAAATCGATTGCCCCGTTTTGCATATTCCACCAGATAAACAGCTGATGCAATTCCAGCCGGCGCAGCAATCGCCAGCGATAACAGAACCATCAAAATGGTATTAATCAATGCCGGCATCATCGATACATTTTCTGTATTGTAGATCCACGCAAACAAAGACGGATTTAAGTTTGGAATCCCTCTAATTAAGATATAACCAATCAGCATGGCCAACACGCCCACTGTAATCACAGCAGAAACGCAAACCAGCAGAAACAGAACAAAAGACAGCGGCGTCCGTTTGTAATACTTCATGCGCTGCTTCCAGGTCTGGCGATTGATGGCTTCCATATTGGCGTCCATATTATAATCCCCTCCGTTTCAGCAACGAGAATGCCAGATTAATGATTAACACAAAAACGAACAGCACTACAGCGGTGGCAACCAGTGCCTCCCGGTGTAAATCAGTAGCATAGCCCATCTCCATTACAATGTTGGTAGTTAAGGTGCGCACGCCGTCAAACATGCTGTCCGGTACACGGGTCTGGTTCCCTACTACCATCAGCACCGCCATGGTTTCCCCGATGGCACGGCCTACCCCTAAAATAACACCGGCCAGAATGCCTGACTTTGCAGCAGGCACTACAGCGAAAAACACACTGCGTTCATGGCTGGCCCCTAACGCCAGGCCTCCTTCATAATAACTCTCCGGCACAGCGCGCAGCGAGGATTCACTGACACTGATAATGCTGGGCAGAATCATAATCCCCAGCAGAATCGATGCCGTCAGGATACTCTGCCCGTCACCGCCAAAATTGTTGCGGACAAACGGCACCAGCATAATTAGACCAAAAAAGCCATATACAATTGATGGAATCCCGGCCAGCAAATCAACTGCCGGTTTCAGAATTTTGTACAGCTTTGGCGGGCAAAACCGCGCCATAAAAATTGCCATCAAAATCCCAATCGGCACTCCTAATACAATAGCGCCTGCTGTGGTATAAATACTGCCCAGAATCATCGGCATAATACCATATATATCATTGCCCGGTTTCCATTTTGTACCCAGCATAAAATCAAACAGGCCGATTTCCGCCATAGCCGGAACCCCGTTGGCAAACAGGAATACACAAATCAGTCCTACTGCCAGCACCGAGGCACAGGCCGCTGCCAGAAACAGTCCATGCATGATATGCTCTCTCACCTGAAGCATTTTGTATTTGGATGTATCCATATCCGTTTCCCTCGTTTATTCAATCGTTTATAACCACGTAAAACCTGTTATAATTACCGTCTTTACACACTTGTTGATGCCAAACAGTTATAACAGGGATAATCCATCTATATTCTGCATTTCATTTTTGTCCGACAAGGCCGCCCCTGACTTTTTGGCGTCGCGTACGCTGTGTACACAGGGGCAAAGAAAATCAAGGGCAGCACCGTCAGTCAAAAATTTGTTTTTCTCTTAAATCTGGGACCAGTCTGTGATAGCACCAGTGTAAATATCTCTTACCTGGTCAGCAGTCAGGTCAGTGATGGCAGCATCATTATTTACGATAACAGCAATCCCGTCCAGTGCAATTGCTGTGGATGCAGCACCTTTTTCGGTTTCACTGTCTTTCAGTTCACGGGATGCCATGCCCAGGTCACAGGTACCGTCAATTGCGGATGTGACACCGGTGCTGGAGTCACTCATCTGTACTTCAACGGTTACGTCTGGATTGATTGCAACATATGCTTCTTTCAGTTTTTCCATAACAGGTGTTACGGAAGAAGAACCAGCCACAACCACTTTACCGCTCATATTGCCGCCTGCATAAGCTGCTGCATTGTCAGCGGACGCGATGTAACCATTTTCTTCAACAACAGCCTGACCTTCTGCACTCATGATAAAGTCCAGGAAATCCTGTGCAACTGGAGTTAAACCAGCAACATTTGGCACTACATTAAATGGACGGGAAATTTTGTAGCTTCCGTCTTTGATTGCTGCTACGCTTGGAGCAACACCATCAATTTTCACTGCTTTTACAGTTTCATTCAGAGAACCCAGAGAAATATACCCAATTGCATTTACATTGCCAGCTACGGTTGTCATCATAACAGATGTGCTGTTGGTGATACTTGCTTCTTCTGTTGTCATATCTTCTTTTTCGCCGGCTTCGTTTTTCTGTTCTACACCGAACAGTTCAATAAACGCACCGCGTGTGCCAGAACCATCTTCACGAGAAATAACAGAAATCACACTGTTTGTTTCTGCCTGCTGTTTTTTATCGGTATCTGCCTCACTGCCGCCGCAGCCAGCCAGACCTGTTACCGCCACTGCAGATAACACTACCATACTTAATACTTTTTTTAATTTGTTTTTCATTGTTTTCAATCTCCTTTTATTTTATATCCTTGCTTGCAGAACCTATCATACATCCGGTTTGTTAAATGCATATGCACAGTATGGTAAACTTTATGTAAAATGCTTCTGGAAGTTTCTTTACAAAAAACTTTTTCGCCACTATAATGAGGATAGCAAAATTGTCATCTGTCTCACTTATCATGATTCATCGGGAGGTTTTTTATGCGTCTTGAACAGTTGCGGTATCTGAGTGATATTCAATACACCAATTCCATTTCCAAAACAGCAAACCGTTTTTTTCTGTCACAGCAATCCTTATCCAACAATATTCGGCAGCTTGAAAAAGAACTGGGCGTTGCACTGCTGGAACGCTCTCCCTTTGGTGTTGTATTAACAAAAGAAGCCCGCTCGCTTCTGGAACTAAGCGACCCCTTTCTGCGTCAGTACGATGACCTGCAGAACCAGTTTGCTCTACAGCAGCAGGTGGAATCTGAAGATGTTTTAAAACACATCCGGATCCTAAACTCCTCGGCCTTGACCAGCATTGTGCTGCCAAAAGCAATTGCCATATTCTCAAAACGATATCCGAGAATTCGTGTCTCTATCAAAGAGATTTCCTACCGGGATGTGTTTCCTGCCATTTACGAAAACGCATGCAATGTTGCTTTTTTAAGTATCAACGAGGAATATTTTCTGGATCAGCTGAACACTGCCGCTGATTTAGACTCTTTCCACTACAATATTATGCTGACCGACCGTCTGGTGGCGTGTGTCCCGTCTCAGTCCCCGCTGGCAGAAAAAGAAATGATTGAGCAGTCTGACATCATGACGCGCCCGTTTACCTATCTGAATATTGTGCCGCTGGTAAAAAACAATGCCAGAAACTCTAATCTGGCACTGTACACGTCTCACAATATTGAGTTTCATCGGCGCATCCTGCAGGAAATGGATGTCGTTTCTCTAATGCCGCGCTATGTGTATGTCAATCTGTTTGAAAATAAACATGTGGTTGCAAAACCGCTGGAAGGCGCACAGCAGACCATTTATCATGCAACGCTCTATCCAAGTGCGACACCAAACCCGATTGTCAAAGAATTGGTTAATATTGTAACCTCTCTGCTTTAAATCCATCGCACAAACAAAACGCCCTCTGCTATCATACGATAGCAGAGGGCGTTATAGTTTATAACCTTTCTTATTTTATGACTGTTTCAATCTGGTCCTGATCCGGTGCACATCTCAGCACAACAGGCAGTTTAATCCCGCAGGCACCGCGGTCTTCCCTAGTAAGGCCTGTAAACAGGCTGTTTTTATACGTATGTTTCATCACATAGATACCCGCACTGGTGCTGCCGTACAGGGCTTCTGTCAGCATATCCAGCTCCGATTTCACTGCTGCGTAATCCACACGGTTTTTACTCTCCAGAACATAATAATACTGCTCACCAGAAACAGCAATCTGCATGATATCAAATTCGATATTATACCGCTGTTCTATCTGATAAATCAGATCGGCAAACTGATAGCCATACACCTTTGTATGGTTCACGATAATATATTCTCCGCTCTTACCGCAAAATACAATATTCGGTGTTTTCCCGACAAATCCGTCCACACGAACAATGTCAAGCAGATTATAACGATACAGCCCGGAATAGGTGGTAATCAGAAGTTCATAATGCTTACCTGCTTCCACTTCCCACATACACACTGGCTGCCCGCCATCCAGCGGCAGGAACTCATAAAAGCAGGAAAACGGAGCCAGCACGCCGGCTGCACTGGCCAGCTTCGTCGGGATGTTCAGTTTCCCCTCGCTGGCACCATACCCCATGTCGAAGCATTTGATATACGGCGGCAGGCGGCGCAGCACTTCACGGGCATCGCGCCCCACTGCTGCCGACAGCCAGCAGCTGATCATGCTGAACTGCGGCCAGATTTCCGCAATATCATCCGGGCAGGTAATCAGACAGCCATTGCGGTTGTAAATAGCCTGCAAAACGTCCGCCCGCTCGGGAGCAGGCGGCAGTGTAGCGGCTAATGTTTCCCGCACGTCCGGCTGCAGATTCACAGAAAATCTGCCATACCGGACATCTTCTATCATCTGCGCCCCTTCTGCAACGATTCTGTCCAGAATGCGTCCAAAATGAATCACATTGTTGCAGAATACTTTGCTGAATCGAACTTCAGCCAGCGTGTATACAGCCATCATGTAATCGCGGTCATGGGCGGGAATACCCGGCGCTTCCCAGAATTCCAGCGGCAGCAGATTCATCGTTCCGGTTTTTTTGCGCATATTTCGGGCCGTCTGCCCCGATGCACGCACAATCAGTTTTCCATCATCCCGGGTTGCCACCGGCGCATAATTGGAAATAGTGAGGTTTTTCGCATTCATATCCAGTGTCACTGGCAGCAGCCCGCTCATATAAAGCCCGCGCACGGTCATAATGTTCTGTTTTGCCGCATTGCCTGCTTCACTTTCCAGAAAATATTTCATTTTTCCGGTGCTGCCTGTAGTGGCAATGTACATTGCCGTTTTGCCCGTATAAAGCTGATCGGTATGGCCTGCCAGTTCCGCTTCAATATAGGTCTGATAGTCATCATAGGTAGAAATCTGTGCGCTTTGCCGCCACTGTTTCAGATTCTGCACACCTTCCAGCTGATGGTTCTGTGCGTAGGCACTTCCCTGCGCCAGCAGAAGAATTTCCTCCAGAATCTGATTCTGAATAGTTCGGCAGTCTTCCAGCATATACGGCATTTCGTCAAATATTTTTTTCGGATGCACTTCCAGCAGCGCTTCCGGAATGGTTTTATAATGTTCCGAATGCGGCTGTTCCATTACGCCGGAAATCGCCTTTTGATACTCATGCATACACTAAATCTCCTTTTGCCTGATTGCTGTCATAATTAGTTTAATTCGGATAAACCTGTTGAATCAGTTCTTCTGCAGGTGCTTCTTTCAGAACAATCGGCAGTTTAATGGTCTGAATGGTTCTGCCAAACTGCATCAGTGACTCAAATAACGTGATGCAGTAATTCTGTTTCATCACATAAATACGGCCCAGTGTTATATCCTGCTGCCCCATCAGTTCCAACAGAATCCGATAAAATCCCGCTGTGTCAAACGCTTCACAAAACGGCTGCAGAACGAGCGACAGCTTCCCGTCTTCCTCCAGGCCCTGATAGAAGGTGACTGGCTGTCCAGAGGTTTCTTCCGCAGTTACAATCATCTGCTCCAGCTCATAGCCGTATACGCTGCGCGTTTCCAGATTCCAGCGGTCTGCAGTACGGCAGCAGAACTCAATATTGGCAGTGGTGCCTGTAAACCCGCGGGCACGCACAATATCATGCAGATTATAACGATACAGCCCGGAGTAGGTAGTAATAATCATTTCATAGTATTTGCCTTCTTCCAGTTCGCTCATGCCGACTGGTTCGCCGCCCTCTAACGGCATAAATTCGAAATAGCAGGAATACGGAGCTAGCGGCCCGTAAGCGCAGTCATCTTCCATCGGCAGATTGAACATGCCTTCACTGGCACCGTAGCTTTCCGAAATATACCGGATGCTATCCGGCAGCCGACGCATCACATCTCTGGCCAGACGGCCCACACTGCCGGCCAGCCACGCACCAATAAATGCAAAGTTCGGCCAGATTGCTTCTACTGGCAGTTTTCCATTGGCATCCAGCAGAGCCTGTAACTCATCTGCTCTGGTTGGGTCAGCCGGTAAAGAAGGAGCCAGAATTGCTCTGTCTTTATCCGTTAATGTGGCGGTCATGTAACCGGCACGGATATCATCAATCATTTGCTGCGGCCGCACTTCAATCCAGTCCAGCAGTACACCGAAATACGCCAGATTATTACAGAACAGCATGTTAAAATTTTTCTCTTTTACGATATATAACGCTGTCAGGTAATCGCGGTCATCGTTAGACATTTCTGCTTCCAGGAATTCATACGGAAATACATACACCTGTGGGTTCTGCTCCCACAACGCTTTGGCAGCCTGCGAGGAGGTACGGCGCACTGCTTTCCCGTTCGGCGCTTCTTCCAGCGGAGAACAATTGGTCACCGCCAGCATTTTTACATCAGGCGAGGTCATAATCGGCACCAGCTGGGTCAGCATCATATTCCAGATATTAATACTCATCTGGCGGGCCAGAGCCCCCAGACGATTTTCCATGTACAGTTTACCGCTGTTGCTCATCCCCGTAGAAAGCAGGTAATATTCGGTTTCCAACGCCGTCAGCTGGCCATTATCCTGCCTGATGTTATCTTCCACATAAGGGCGATAATCGCTATAATCAGAAATCGGCACTCTGGCAAGAAATTCTTCTTTTGTTGTAATGCCGGCAAAGCCATGGTCTTTTGCATAAGCACTGTTATTCCCCAGTTCTATGATATCCAGCAGTACTTCATCCTGCATGGCATGCCCTGCATCAAACAAAAGCTGCCATCCATTCTGATAATAGTGCATCACATTCGCTGCAACCTGTTCCGGCACTCTTTTTTTCCCCATCGTGTCTTCCCTCCTGAACAAATTTATAAATTCTATAAAAATTATAGGGGAAAGCCTTTTTCTGCGATAACAAAACCTCTCCTAGGGCAAATGCCATCTTACAAATTTTTTTTGTTACAAACGCAACAAAAAACGAGCAGATACGCTCTGCCCGTTTTTTCTTTCAGCTTTCGCTGCTATTATTCAATGATGCTGGATACTACGCCAGAACCTACGGTACGACCACCTTCACGGATAGCGAAACGTAAACCTTCTTCCATTGCGATTGTGGTAATCAGGTCGATTTCCATTTTTACGTTATCCCCTGGCATTACCATTTCTGTGCCTTCTGGTAATTTGAT
>JAFYPD010000009.1 GCA_017547685.1 Peptococcaceae bacterium | reverse complement strand
GTGCATATTATGCATCCAGATATTGGTTATTTATCAAAAACATTGGTTAAATGAAGCCGATTATGCATTCTGGTGTATATTTGTCCGTTTGACGGGGGAAGCGGGTTGTGATATAGTCCTCAAAAAATAATACTGCGGCATGCATCCTTAGCATACCATAAGGCTGGCTTGAATATTGCCCGATTCCATCGTAATCCAGATGTCTGCTTCAATGTCTTTCGCGCTTTGAACTGGCGTTCAGCGCTGCAAGACATTCTGCGCATCCGTTCCGTTTAATGCTGGAATGTGAGGCAATATAGCAAGCCGCCCTTTATCGGGGATATGCAATGCAGGATGCCGTAGGCGTATATCGGAGAAATGATGAAGGAGACGATAGTATGACAACTGGATGGATGAAGTTACACAGAACGTTACTGGAAAAGCCGGTGTTTGAGGATGCGTATACGCTGCAGGTGCTGATTTACTGCATGTTAAAGGCAACGTATAAAGAAATGACGGTGAAGGTGGGCAATCAGGTGATTGATTTGCAGCCGGGGCAGCTGCTGTACGGCAGAAAGCAGGTAAGCCAGAGGCTGGGTATGGGGGAAGGCAAGCTGCGCGGCATCATGGAGTATCTGGTGCGGAACGGCACTGTTGCAATCGAGAGCCGCAGCAGATATTCCATTGTGACCATCGTAAACTGGGAGCAGTATCAGAAGGGCGAGGGTGAACCGGAATTCCCCTTTGACTGTGATTTTCTGGACGGGGAAGACGACTGGCAGAACGAAGATGCCTGTCCTTCCTGCCATTCTGAGCAAAACGAAGCAGAGCCGAAGGCTCCTGTTCTTTGCTGCAGTGCCTTGGAGAACACAACAAATTCTCAGCCGCATCGCAACCGCTCTGCAACACAGTCTGAAACTGGCTTTGCGGATTTGGAGGCTGAAATTTCAGCCAGCAGAGAACCACAATATAATAATATAAATAATAATAAACAAGAAAATAAAACAAAAGAATCTCATTGCCGCCCGATTGCGATGTATGCAGACGATACGATTGTGGCACAAGGGTTGCGGGGCTTGATTTCGCAGTATGACTATCCATCCGGCGGCGGGGTCGCTAAGGGGGAAAGTATGCCTTGTGGACTGGCAGAACAGGCGGGTGCAGATACTTCATCGGAGGGGCTGGCTGCGCTGTCCATGCTGGACGATGCAGCACTGGAAGCCTATTTCAGCAGCTGTGCGTATGCTGCTTATGACGGCATCCCGGCAGATGAAATGACCTGTACTGACATAGCAGATGAGGGTTTTATCCCGCAGATTCCCCTGGATGATGCCGATCTGCCGTCTGTGCAGGAGCCATACTGCCGCCCCGGCCACGATTTTGCCGCAGAGATGACCTACTCGCTGACGGAGCAGGATATTGCCCGGCTGGAGCAGATGTTTTCGTCCAGCTATGCGGGGCGCAGTGTTCCGGCATGGCCCTGCGAACAGCTGGCCTTCGATGCATTGGCGGTCTCCGATCACGCTTCCTGTGCATCCGTTGATGATATTGACCCGGCCGAACAGGATTATATTGCCGCTCAGCAGATGTTTGCCCGTATCTGGGATATGTATCCCGTTCAGACTGGCCGGGAGAAAATTTCTGATGCCCAGATTATGCGCCTGTACGAAGTGGGCGAAAAACGGATGAAAAGTGCCATCCGGCAGTATAAAATCAAGAAAAAACGAGTGCCGAAAAAATACTGGCAGAACGGCAGCACGTTCTTTAATGGCGGGTATGAAAAATATCTGCTGTAAAAATGGCAATGCCGCGTCTGATTGCCATTGTCAGCTGTTTACAGGGGACGTCTTCTTCCCTGATTGACCTGTTTTATGTAATATGCTATGATAATCGTAATTTGATTTGGATGATTTGAGGTGTATGTATGGATTTCAAACTGATTGCGGGTACTGTGGTGTGCTGGGGGCTTGCTGCGGCTGTGGCGGTTCCGCTGCTGTATGCACTGTACAAGTTCCTCTGTGAACTGCGGATACAGGTGAAAGAGGCGCAGTCTGAGCTGTATGAATTTGTGGATGATAAACGGGCCGGTTATTTTGGCGTTTATCTGCAGAGCGAGCTGGACAGGCAGCGGGAAATTGCGGAAACCGGTCTTGCGGCTTATCGGGATGGCAAGAAAAAGGCGTTTCAGAAAAAGTACGGCATTCTGCTATATGCCGCCGGTATTCTGCTTGTGCTGGCTGTGGTGCTGTTTCCGTCAGTGCTGGCGGCAGCGGAGCGGCTGGCTGTGCGGTTCCACGTGGCTGAGAATTTTTCCTACGCCTGCTTTGCACTGTCGCTGATTCTGGTGCTGTATTATCTTTGCTGTAAAACCCATCAGCGGAAAAAATGGAAGGCATCTTTTGTGATTGCAGGGATTGCCGGGCTGCATTTTATCTGCCGGCTGGCTGATTTGCCGATTACGCCGGTTCCGGTGGAGGTGCTGTCGCCAGTCTTCCTGGTTCTGGGTCTGTATCATTACAGAAAATGGCGCAAAGGACTGGACGAGATGACCGAAATTCTGCAGTATCGGCTGCAGGAAAAGCGCTATGCCGATGACACCGCGGTGCAGCAGTATCTGGCATTGCAGCAGCAGCGGAAAGCAAACGGCTATCGGCTCAGTCTGGAGGAACATGACAATGAGCTGGACGAAATGATGCTGTATCTGTCCTGGCTGGAACAGGCGAAAGCCGAATGAGCTGAAAATGCAGAACAGACGCAGGATGGCTGAAAACATGCTATCGTGAAAAACAGATGGATATCATTAAAGCACGGCATAAAGATGTCTTGAATACATGGGCAGCGTTTTTTGGCGAAATAAGATTTTATTGCTAATCTGCAATATAAAAACCTCCTGTCGGAGAAATGCTCCGGCGGGAGGTTTTGCTGTTTACTGCGGGCTTGGGGTGACGCGCACAAACATGTTTTGCAGTTCTTCCAGGAAGCCGGATACCGGTTTGCCTTCTGCGATATCTTCCCCGATTTCTTTCATGCGGGTGAAGGTATCGGCATCTTCCATCACGTACACAGTTTCAATTTCGGTGTCGGTTTTCTTTACCACATTGCTGATTTCATCTTTTAATGTGGCCGATTCGGCGGTGTCAGCGGTTTTGTCGATTTCTACCGATACATATGCCATGCGCTCCGAGATGACAACGCGGCTGTCTTTTACCTGTGCAATGTCACTGGTGACGGCTTTGGCAATTTTTTCGGCTCGCTGGTGCAAATCATTGTCACCGGCGGTGTTGTTGTCGGCGGTACGGCTGGTTGGATTGGTGTCAGCCGCATTGTTGCCGTTCAAATTGCTGCTGGTGTTGTCCATGTTGTCACCGTTCATGCCATCGGTACCGTTGGTCTGGTTATCGGTCTGATTGTTTGTGGCCGGCGGATTCTGATTATTGGTATTGTTGTCATTTCGTCCGCAGCCGGTGAAAATCAGGCAGGACACACAGAGCAGTGCGATGGATAACACAAAAAATTTCTTTTTTCGAGAAAACATATCTTGACCTCCTTTGTTTCAATGGCTATAGTATTTGACAAAACCATGTTTCTATACAGCGTTTTGTGTATTCTGAAAAAATTTTTTTGACATGTTTTTCTATATAAAATCAAACATAAAGGAGCGTATGTTATGGAGAACCGGGTGATTGTAATCGGCGGCGGTGCCAGCGGTATGATGGCGGCCATCACAGCGGCAGAGAGCGGGGCGGCGGTTACACTGCTTGAAAAAAACGACCGGCTGGGCAAAAAAATGCTGATTACCGGAAAGGGCCGCTGCAATGTGACAACCGACAAGGACACCACCGAGATTATCAACAGTTTTGTGCACAACGGAAAATTCTTATATACCGCACTGAGCAGCTTTTCTAATCAGCAGGTGAAGTATTTTTTTGAAGAGGCTGGTGTGCCGCTGAAGGTGGAGCGGGGTGAGCGTGTTTTCCCTGTGTCGGACCAGTCGAAGGATATTGTCAATGCGCTGCGCCGCAAAATGCAGGAGGCGGGCGTGGATGTGTGGCTGAATGCCACGGTAAAAGAGCTGCTGCTGGAGGATGGCAGAGCTGTGGGTGTACAGCTGCTGAACGGGCAGAAACTGCAGGCGAATCATGTGATTGTGGCTACCGGCGGGGCATCCTATCCGGGTACCGGCACCACCGGCGACGGCTATCACTTTGCGCGGAAAGCGGGGCATACCATTGTGCCGCTGCGTCCGTCGCTGATTCCGCTGGAATGTGCGGAAGGCTATGTGAAAGCGCTGCAGGGGCTGAGTTTAAAAAATGTGAATTTTACTATCGAGACAGCCCAGGGCAAAAAGCTGGTGCAGGAGTTCGGCGAAATGCTGTTCACCCACTTTGGGGTATCGGGGCCAATTGTGTTGTCGGCCAGCTATAAAGCGGTGGACTACTGGCAGAAAAACAAAGAGCCGTTAGTGGGCATCATTGATTTCAAACCGGCGCTGACACCGGAAAAACTGGATGCCCGTATTCTGCGCGATATTGAGGAGCAGAAGAACAAACAGCTGAAAAACAGTCTGCATACGCTGATGCCGGGCAAACTGATTCCGGTATTTATTCAGCGGGCCGGTATCTCGCCGGACAAGGCCATGCATCAGATTACCCGCGAGGAGCGGCAGCGCATGGTGGAACTGCTGAAACAGTTCCGGTTTACAGTAACCAAAGCGCGGCCAATCGAGGAAGCCATCGTGACAGCGGGCGGTGTCAGCGTAAAAGAGGTATCGCCGAAAACCATGGAGAGCAAACTGGTGCCGGGGCTGTACTTTACCGGCGAAGTGCTGGATATCGACGGCATGACCGGCGGGTTTAATCTGCAGGCGGCCTTTTCTACCGGTTATTTGGCAGGGATTGCTTGCACAAATGATGATTCTGGCGTAAAATAAAAAGTAACTGTCCAATAATGGAGGGATACTATGAATTACGGCAGTAAAAAAATTGCCAGAATCGCGCTGCGTATGGCAATCAGTGAAACCAGGGAAGAGGAAAACCAGGAGAAGAAAAAGAACGCTGCACAGGGCATCAGGAGCGGTGCCGTTGACTTTGGCGGCGAATATCTGTCTTCTATCAATAAAATTGTGGAACATGCGATTGTGGCCGGCAAACGGGAAGGCATCATCGGCGACAGCCATTCCGAGGAAGGTGCCATTGCCGGTGCCACCAGAGAAGCCTTATCGCAGATTCAGAACAAGGCAATCGGCCTGAATGTGGGCGGCAAGCTGGGAATTGCCCGCTATCAGGACCATTTGAGTATTGCAGTGTTCCTGGGTGTGGGGCTGCTGCATCTGGATGAAGTGGCAGTGGGACTGGCACACCGTACCATATCTTAAAGAGGGGAACGGTTCACAGGATATGACGGAACAGAAAAAAAGCTTACAGATAGCCATCGACGGCCCGGCAGGCGCAGGGAAAAGCTCTGTTGCAAAAGTGCTGGCCCGGCGGCTGGGCTGTATTTATTTAGATACCGGTGCCATGTACCGGGCGGTAACCTGGCTGGCCATGGAGCGTCAGGTTGCCTTTGATGATATGGATGGCATGAAACAGCTGCTGGATACCCTGCAGCTGGAATTTGAAGAGGCAGACGGGGTACAGCGTCTGTACTGCAACGGTACCGATGTGACCGAGGCAATCCGCACACCGGAGATTTCGGCCAATGTATCGGCTGTGTCCATGATTCCGCTGGTGCGGGAGGAGATGGTGGCACAGCAGCAGAAAATCGCTGCGGGCTGTGATGTACTGATGGATGGCCGTGATATCGGCACCACGGTGCTGCCCGATGCACAGTATAAATTTTTCCTGACTGCTTCGCTTGCGGAACGGGCGCGCCGCCGTGCGCTGGAACTGCAGCAGAAGGGCGTGGAAGTGGACATGGAACAGCTGATGCAGGATATTGCGCTGCGGGACAAAAAAGACTCCAGCCGGGAGGTATCGCCGCTGAAACAGGCGGAAGATGCTGAATGTATCGATACCAGCGATCTGTCGTTTGATGAAGTGGTGGAAAAACTTTTTTGCAAGATTAAAAAATAACTATTTCACTTCCAGCCATTATCCGTTATAATAGTAAGGTAAATGATTATTTGTAAAGGAGCTGATGGAGTGAACTTTCAGATAGCTCCCCATGCAGGTTTCTGTTTTGGTGTGAAAATGGCCATCCGCAAGGGTGAGGAACTGGCCGCAGGCGGACATGCACCCATCGCTACTCTGGGGCCGCTGATTCATAATCCGCAAGAGGTAAAGCGCCTGGAGCGTTTAGGTATTTATGCGCGTGAAACGTTTGAGGAAATCCGTGAAAATACGGTGTTAATCCGTACCCACGGCGTTGCTCCCTCCGTTTATGAAGAAGCCGAAAAACGGGGGCTGGAACTTTACGACTGCACCTGCCCGTTTGTAAACAAGGTACAGCGGATCGCCCATGAACACAGTCTGAACGGATTTCTTGTACTGATTTTAGGAAACCGCAGCCATCCCGAAGTGCAGGGTATTTTAGGCTGGGCCGGGGAACACGGTGTTGCCTTTCAGGACATCGCTGAACTGGAACAGCTGGAGTTACAGGGCCGCAGAGTGTGTCTGGTCGCCCAGACCACGGAAAACCTGGAACGCTTCGAGAAAGCGGAACAGGCGCTGCGGCAGTACGAACTTGCAGAACTGACTGTCTTCAATACCATCTGTTCTGCCACCAGAGAACGGCAGAGTGCCGCGCTGGAACTGGCAGGAACGGTGGATCTGATGCTGGTGATTGGCGGTTCTAACAGTGCCAATACACAAAAACTGGCAAACATATGCCGGCAGAATGGATGCCGCACGGAACACATCGAACGGGCTGATGAAATTGATATGGGCTGGTTCGACGGTGTAAAAAATGTAGGAATTACGGCAGGTGCCTCGACACCTGACTGGATTATTAGGGAGGTAACTTTAAAAATGGAAGAATTAATGACAATGGAACAGGGCTTAGAAAGCTACGGCATCTTAGGTGAAGTAGGCAGAAACGATATCGTAACCGGTACAGTAGTAAAAATCGACAGCGACGAAGTTCTGGTCGATATCGGCGGTAAATCGGAAGGGATTATCCCGGTTCGTGAGCTGAGCTTCAGCAAAAACGTAAACCCTGAAGACGTTGTAAAAGTCGGCGATGAAATTCGCGTTATGGTAATCAAAGAAGAAAATAACGAAGGCAACATCCTGCTGAGTAAAAAACGTGTAGACCAGGCAGCTGCTATGGAAAAACTGGAAGAAGCGTATAACAACGGCACCATTCTGGAAGCACCGGTTGTAGACGTTGTAAAAGGCGGCGTTATCGTTGATATCGGTACCAGAGGTTTCGTACCTGCATCCCGTCTGGACATCAGATACATCGAAGATATCAAATCCTTCGTTGGCCAGACGCTGCAGTTCAAAATCATCAAATTTGAACCGGAATCCAGAAAAATCGTTCTGTCCCGCCGCGAAATCCTGGAAGAACAGGAAAAAGCACGCAAAGAACAGGTATGGGCTTCCATCGAAGAAGGTCAGACAAGAACAGGTGTTGTTCGCAGACTGGCTGCATTCGGCGCTTTCGTTGACCTGGGCGGTGTAGATGGCTTGCTGCACGTTTCCGAAATGGGCTGGGGCCGTGTGAAAAACCCTGGCGATGTTGTAAAAGTTGGTCAGGAAATTGAAGTATACGTACTGGCTGTAGACAGAGAAAAAGAAAAAATCTCTCTGGGTCTGAAACAGCTGCGCGTAAACCCATGGGAAGCTGCTGCTGAAAAATATGCAGTTGGCAGTATCGTATCCGGTAAAGTGGTACGCATCGTGCCATTCGGCGCATTCGTAATGCTGGAAGACGGCGTAGACGGTCTGGTTCACATTTCTCAGATTTCCTGGGAACGTGTAGAAAAAGTAGAAGATGCGTTACAGATTGGCCAGGAAATCAGTGCAAAAGTACTGGAACTGGATGTTGAAAACAAAAAAATCAGCCTGAGCATCAAACAGACTACCGAAAAACCTGCAAAAGAAGCGCCGGCACCTGTTGCAGAAGCAGCTGCGGAAGAAGCAGCAGAAGAAATCCCTGTTGTACAGGAAGAAATGGGCAGCACACTGGCTGACGTATTCAACAACTAATGATTGGAAATAACGAATTCAATAACGCTATCTATACTGGTTAGGTAGCGTTATTTTTCTTATACGGGAGGGGCGGCATGGCGAGAAATCCGAATATATTGCTGGTGGATGACTATGAGGTCAATCTGGAACTGCTGGAGGCCTATCTGGACTTAAGCGGCATTTCCATGAATATCTATAAGGCTGTGAACTGTGCCGAGGCCTACGACTGTATCCAGCGGGTCAATCTGGATCTGATTCTGCTGGATGTGATGCTGCCCGACGGCTCTGGTTACGACGTATGCCGCAATCTGAAATCGACGCAGCAGTATCGGGGCGTTCCGGTGATTATTCTGACAGCGCTGGATGACAAGCAGAATATGCTGGAAGGGCTGAAGGCCGGCGCCGACGAGTTTTTAACCAAACCGGTAGACAGCCATGAATTAATCCTGCGGGTAAAAAATCTGCTGAAGATGAAAGAGATTGCCAACGATCTGGATGAACGCTACAGTCAGCTTCACCGGGAACTGGTCATTGCCACGGAATTGCAGAAGAGTTTTCTGCCGCGTTCGGTGCCCGCGTATGACAATGTGGACATTGAGGTGCTCTATAAGCCCAGCAGTTACATCGGCGGCGACTTCTATGATTTTATCAGAATTGACGACAACCATCTGGGTGTGTTAATCTGTGATGTGAAAGGGCATGGTGTGGCATCAGCCATGATTACTGCCACCATCAAATTTCAACTGTACGATTTGAAACAGTATTATCTGCAGCCGGACCAGCTGCTGGAGCGGCTGAACAATCGGCTGGAGAATTTCTTCAGCAGTACCGGCAATGATTATTTTGTGACGGCTGTGTACGGGGTGCTGCATCTGGATGATGTAACCTTCTGCTACAGCAATGCGGGTCACAGCTATCCGTGCCTGTGCAGTGCCGACGGCCTGACCATGCTGGAAAATCAGCAGGGCCTGCCGCTTGGAATTCTGTCGGGCATGGGGTATGACCAGCAGCAGGTGACACTGACACTGGGGCAGGAGCTGTTTTTATACACCGACGGGATTTACGAAATAGAACTGCGCGGTAAAGAAGCCAGAAGCTGCAGCAGCCTGACGGACTTTTTCGAGGGCGAGGCACAGCCGGCTACCATCCGGCAGATGCATGAACTGCAGCAGGAAATTTATCGCTATACGGCAACCCATCAGATTGCCGATGATATCAACTATATCGCCATAAGGCTGAACGAACGGGAGGACTAATGATGTGTCAGGTTCATCTGGAAAAACAGGATGCTTACCTGGTAGCAACTCTGAATGGGGAACTGATTCTGGGCTGCACCGGTGAAATCAAAGAGCAGGTAAAAAGCTATGCGGAAGCAAATCAGCAGTACAACATGATTATCGATTTAACAGAAGTCAGCTTTATCGATTCGTCCGGGCTGGGCGCATTAATCGCCTGGTTTAAAATGGCCAACCAGCAGCAGGGCAACCTGGTATTCTGCGGTATGACCGACCACGTGCGCAAAGTGGTAGGCTACGCAAAGCTGGACAAAATCTTCACCCTTGCAGACACGCTGGATGAAGCAAAAGCAATGATGTAATACACACTGTGGTAAAAATGTTATGACACGAAATATCCCTGTTATCTTTGCCAGTGTTCTGCATGAAAACGGAACAGATGCGCGGCAGATGAGAACAGGGATATTCTTTTTCTAAAGTATAAATGCCCGACAGCTTATTTCTGCATAACTTGTATCTCTCTCTCATACACTAGACTGATAAGCGGAGGAGGGCGTGTTATGAGAGTTTATTTTTTTCCCAAGTGGCTGATTCAGGGTCTGCTGCTTGTGCTGTGCGGTTTACTGGCAGCCGGTGTGGTGTGGAGTTTTCTGGGCGATGAAGATGCATCGGTGATGGCGGAGCCGATTTATCAGGGCACGAATACCGAGCAGAAGGTAGCACTGGCCATCAATGTGGACTGGGGCGAGGATGTGCTGCCGGAGATGCTGGACGTACTGGAGCAGGAAAACGTGAAGGCGACATTCTTTGTGACAGGGCGGTTTGCCGAAAAATTTCCCGAACTGGTACAGCAGATTGCAGCTGCCGGGCATGAAATCGGCAACCACGGGTATAAGCATCCCCACCCGGATCAGCTGAGCGTGGCGCAGAATCAGAAGGATATTACCCAGAGTGAGGCTGTTCTGGAGAAACTGACAGGCACAAAGCCGGCCTTATATGCACCGCCCTACGGAGAACACGGGGAAACCTGCCTGCAGGCGGCAGAACAGTGCGGCTACACCACAATCTTATGGACAGCGGACACGGTAGACTGGGAGGAACCGGCTCCTTCTCACGATACGCTGGTGCAGCGGGTGACCGGCGATAAACTGACCAGCGGTGCCATTCTTCTGATGCATCCCAAAGCCCACACAGCAGAAGCCCTGCCTGATATCATCCATACCATTGCAGTGAAAGGCTATCAGTGTGTGAAGGTGTCTGAGGTATTATGAAAAAACACAGATGGATTCTGATGATGAGTATTCTGTTTTTGTGTCCGTCGCTGTGTCTGGCGGCACCGGCGAAGGTGGAAGTGGTGCCGGCGGTAACCGCCGAGGCAGCCGTGGTGATGGATATGGACACCGGGGAAGTGCTGTACGGGAAGCAGGAGCACGAGCAGCGCCCGCCTGCCAGTCTCACAAAAGTGATGACCGGATATCTGGCGGTGAAACAGGGCAGGCTGCAACAGACAGTAACTGTATCAGAAACGGCGGCATCCACCGGAGAATCGTCGCTGAATCTGAAAACCGGCGACCAGCTGACCTTTGAAAATCTGCTCTACGGCGCGCTGATGAAATCGGCCAACGATGCCTGTGTGGCACTGGCAGAGCAGATGGCGGGCAGTGAAGCGGTTTTTGTGCAGAACATGAATCTGCAGGCCTGCCTGCTGGGATGCAGCAACACGAATTTTTGTAATTCTAACGGATTACCTGCCGAGAACCACTATTCATCGGCCTATGATCTGGCGGTGATGACGAGAGCTGCCATGCAGGAAGAACTGTTTGCCCATATCGTACAGCAGCAGAAGTACAGGGTGCGCTGGAGCGACGGCCGCCATCTGCTGGTGCAAAACACCAACCGGCTGCTGCGTGAATATCCCGGTGCCATCGGGGTGAAAACCGGCACCACCAACGAAGCGGGGCAGTGTTTAATTGCTGTGGCAGAAAAAGAAGGGAAACGCATTATTGTTGTGGTATTGAAAAGTAAGAATCGATTTTATGATGCCGTTGCTCTGCTGGATTATGGGTTGTCAGCAGAGCGGAAGTCGGGTATACTGAACAACAGAACAGAAACCGGGCAGCTGTCGGCATCGGCCTGACGGCTGCCGGATTATGATAGATTGAGGTGCGTACATGCAGAGTTTGAATTATGAAATCACAACATTAGAGAATGGAATCCGGGTAATTACGGAAACAGTGAACCATGTGCAGTTTATGTCCATGGGGTTCTGGGTGGGTGTCGGCTCCCGCTATGAAACAGAGCGGCAATGGGGGATTACCCATTTTATTGAGCATATGCTGTTCAAAGGAACGGACAAGCGTACTGCCGAACAGATTTCCGGCGCCGTGGATGCGGTGGGCGGTCAGCTCAACGCGTTTACCAGCAAGGAAAACACCTGCTATTATATCAAAACCTTAACCGAGGATTTTCCGCTGGCTGTGGATGTGCTGTCGGACATGTTCCTGAACAGCCGGTTTGACAACGAAGAGATTGCCAAAGAGCGGGAAGTTATCATTGAAGAAATCAAAATGTATGAAGATACGCCCGATGATCTGGTGCACGATTTGATGTCGGACAACCTGTGGCCGAATCATCCGCTGGGGCGGTCTATTCTGGGCACCGAGGAAAGCATTGCGGCCTTTGACCACGACATGCTGAAATCGTACGTGAAACAGTATTACACAGGCAGCAACATTGTGGTATCGGTGGTTGGCAATATCAGCCATGCTCAGGTGGTGGAAGCGATAAAAGAAGTGTTGGGCGGCATCCCGAAAGGTGCGCCGAACCAGTATCAGACTGCCGGCAAAGCGCAGAGCGGCGTAAACTGTTATTACAAGGAAATTGCCCAGAGCCAGATTTGCGTGGCCATGCCAGGGGTAGCCAAAGAAGATGACCGCTTATTCCCGTTAAGTATCCTGAACACTTATCTGGGCGGCGGTATGAGCGCCCGTCTGGTGAAGAAAATCCGCGAGGAGGAAGGTCTGGCGTATTCGGTATACTCCTACAACGGTTCTTACACCGATACCGGTGCGTTTGTTATCTCTGTGGGTACCCGTCCGGAAAACTGCCAGCGTGTGATTGATATCATTCTGGAAGAACTGGACGATGTACGTCAGAACGGCATCACGCAGGAAGAACTGGACAAGAGCTTCAGCCAGCTGAAAGGCAGCCTGTTTATGGGTCTGGAAACAGTGAACAGCCGCATGAATAAACTGGGCCGCTCTATGCTTGCTTATGACCGCGTGGTTACACCGGAAGAAAATGTAGACGAGTTGTCCAAAGTGACCGTGGCAGACGTAAAAACACTGGCCGAAGACATGTTCCGGCGGGAAAACCTGCAGATTACTGTGCTGGGGCCGGTAAAAGATGTGAAGATGTAAAATGTCCGAGCAGAATTCGTGTCATACATTCTGCGCTGTCACAAAATATATACAATCATAACGACCGGCAGCTACCATTGCTGATTCGTCCGCATTAAAACGGAACAGATGCGCAGGCTGTCAAACGCGCGATGGATGTTAGTCCGAATCGCGCTGGACAGACAAGCAGATGTCCGGCTTTAGCGGGGTAAGCAAGGTAGCTGCCGTGCGTATACCCTGTAAATGAAAGCTGAATTATTTCACCGTATTCTTCATAAAATTAGCCATCAGATTTTTCACCAGCGGGTTTTCCAGCAGCTGCTGCAGGTCTTCCGGCCGCGGCATTGGCGGTGTCTGCGGCTGTACGGCTGATTGCACCGGCGCGGCTGGTGCAGCTGGCCGGTTTGGCTGTTGTACGGTTTGCGGTGCAGATGCTGCCTGTGGTTCCTGGCGTTCCGCAGCTGTTACCTCGATAGGTGCTTCTGCCGCCGATGGTTCCAGCGGCGCAGTCCGCGTCTGCAGTGCTGTGATATAAACATTTAATAATGGCAGGATACTCTCCACCGAGCCAATCAGATTATTTAAATCAACCGTAATATTCTGCACCCCGTTACAGAATTCCCGCAAAGAGCTGCATCCGCTGCTCAAGAGCCCTGGTGTATCACTGAGGCGAAGCCTGGTGGCGGCTGCTTTTCTGGTGCGCGGGCGGAAACTTTGCGCAGCAGGACGTACACTGGCATTGGGCAGATTCCGGTTCATCGCTTTTTCTTTCTGAGTCACATCCATAACAGGTACCTGACGCATTCTGGACATAAACATCCTCCTCAAAAAACAATTTGCTATACTATATGCACCAGATACAGAAATGGTGCAGCGACAGGGTATTGTCTGACGAAACGGGCAGTGCCTTTTTATTTTTGGGGAGAACTTATTTACAAATATAAAATGATATATTACAATAATTGTACAAGTTTAGAGGATTAGCAGGAGGGATTGCTCATGCACAAAAAAATAATCGCAACAGCAGCATTGTCTGCATTTTTGCTGACCGGTGCAGCAACACCGGCTATGGCGGCAAAATCGGTATCGGTGACACTGCCGTCCTTTGATGTAACACTGAACGGGACAATCATCGAGAATGAGAACCGGCGGTACCCGCTGCTGGTGTATAACAATATCACCTATGTGCCGATGACATATTACGACTGCCGGTTTTTGGGGCTGGAAACTACCTGGAATCAGCAGGACGGACTTGGCATTATCAAGTCTGATTTAACCGGAGCATACCATGAGGACACCGTTGCAAAGAAAAACAGTAAACGGTCAACTGCACAGCTTGTAACCGGAAAAGTGCAGGTG
>JAFYPD010000074.1 GCA_017547685.1 Peptococcaceae bacterium | reverse complement strand
CTTGAAGAATTGTATTTGATTTAACTGATGAATAAACTACGAACAATACAATTATTGGCAATACAGTTCCAATTGCGAAATTCAGAATATCTATTTTCCTAAAATGTAATCCTATTGTTTTTAACATAGCTTACCCTCTTAACTTCCGATTTGCAGGTTTGTTTGGCTCCATATTATCACATAACAGCATAGAATACAAGAACAGCCACAGTAGAACAAACCATGGTGACTGTTAACCGTCTTACGGACACCGCCCATTATTCGCGAGGGATATTTTATTTATTCTCATTTTCCTTCTGCTATCTCTTCGGTAATGTCCAGAAATTTATTCATAATCGGCACGCAGGTTGCGGCAAATACACCGCCGGCAATGAGGCCGGTCTGCAGTTTCTTTTTGCGCGAGGTCAGAAGCCCCATCAGTACGCCCAGTGCCAGGGAACAAACGGACAGCAGGGTTAAATCAATCAGGTTGGTACGTTCTGTGTAAGCTTTTGTGCCTTTCCAGAGTTTCATCATTTGTCTCTCCCCTTCCGGATTAATAGGTCAGCATGTCGTCCAGCCGTTTCAGCAGCGCTTCGTAGGATGGCCGCAGATGTTCGGCCGACCGGCTGGAGGTATAGTAATTCACGTTACCGGAGCCTGTTTCCAGCAAACCGCGCTGTTCCAGCACATGATACAGATTATTCACCGTACCGCTGCTGCCGTCCAGCATGGCAATTTCACCCGGCAATATTTTATGAAAGCTGTCTTTAAAATAGTTGAAATGGGTGCAGCCCAGCACAACCGTACAATAACGGTTTAAATCGTAAGCAGATAACACATCACGCAGATAAGCCTCTGCCTGTCCATCGTTAAAACTGCTGGATTCGGCAAACTCTACCAGCCGGGGCAGCGGAAGCAGATCCACCTGATGGTTCTGGTCCACCTGATGCAGCAGATTCTGCAGCTTTTCCTCACGGATGGTAACCGGTGTGGCCGTCACGAGAATCCGTTTGGTGCAGTGTGTATCCGAAACAGCCGGTTTCACAGCCGGCTCCATACCCAGAATAGGAAAACGGTAGCGGGCACGCAAATCCTTGATGGCAACGCTGGTCGCTGTATTGCAGGCCACCACCAGCGCTTTCACATCCTGCGCTGCAATAAAATCCACGGCGTCCCGCACATACTGGCGAATCTGTTCTTTTGTTTTACGGCCATAGGGTACATGGTCCGTGTCGGCATAATACAGATAATCCTCCTGGGGCATTTTCCGCATTGCCTGATGCAGCACGGTCAGCCCGCCGATGCCTGAGTCAAAAAACGCAATCTGCATCAGTGTCACTTCCATTTCAGCTTAAACTTCGTATTTCTGCAATATTATATTTCTTTTGCAAAGTTGTCTTCTATCGCAAAATCCATTTCATCTTCAAAATCATAATTATTTTCATCGGCAAAGTCGGGCAGATTGTCCCATTCCTCCGCAAACCAGCCGGTTTCATCATCGAACAGCATCGGCTTGGCCACAAACACAGCCCGCTGGTCTTCCGGCTGCACGTCATTCTCCGACAGCTCGCTGTAAACACCTATCACATCCAAATCGCTGTATTTCAGCCACATGCGAAGCAGATCCAGTTCATAAACCCGTTCCTCCTGGCTCATGGTTTCGCGCCGGTACAGGCCGTTTTCCTGCCGCAGGAAGAAAGTGATATCCATGGTGCAAATCTGCGTTTCCTCGTCAAAATGATTTTCCCACATATATTCCACATCATCGCGATGCAGCGTATAGATATTGCTGCCCAGATACTCCCGCAATTTATATGGGGTCTGCACATCAAAAATCAGGACACCGTTATCAGCCAGCAGCGGATTCAGCGTATGAAACAGCATCTGCAAGTCTTCCGGGCTGGTCAGATGATTCAGCACGTCGAAGGTTGCAATTACTGCATCAAATACCATATCGGCACCGGTTTCATCCGCCAGCAGCAGACTTGTTAAATCCTGCTGCTGCCAGTCAACGTCCAGCCCCAGCGCTTCGCTTTTTGCCGCTGCTATCTCCAGCATTTCCGCTGATACATCCACCGCTGTCACCTGATAGCCTTTCTGTGCCAGCGGGATGGTGATATTCCCGGTTCCGCAGCCTAAATCCAGTAGCCGCCTGCCCGGACATCCGTTTTTCAGCAGCAGACCATCGATATAATCGGCCCACTGCTGATAATCCACATCATCCATTAATTCATCATACATACCGGCCAGTGTTTCATACGCCATAGGCCACCCGCCTTACTCTGTCATCCACGCGGATAAATTCACTTCCGGGCTGTCGCCCCACAGTTTTTCCAGGTTGTAATAGGCACGTTCTTCCGGTTTAAAAATCTGCACAATAACCGCACCGTAGTCCAGCAGAATCCAGCTGCCGCCCTGATACCCCTCACGGCGCAGAATGGTTTCGTTTAATGCTTTCTGCACTTTTTCTTCCACAAAATCAGACAGTGCTTTGGTGTGCGGTGCACTGGTCCCGTTGCAGATTACAAAATAATCGGCAATGCCAGTCTGTGCATGGATATCCAGCACTTTGATATCCATCCCTTTTTTCTCATCTAACGCTTTTACAATCTGTTCAACTAATGTAATACTTTCCATAATAACAATAACCTCCTGAATAACTTCCTAAAGGACGTCCTAATTTCTGATTTTATTGTTTCGTTCCTCTAGCAATCTGTTTCTAGTCGCTACGGACAGCGGATGCAGATAGCCATCCTTCTGAACCAGAAAACCGATGGTATGGTCCAGCCCGGCTAACACACCCAGATTCAAATCACGATGGGTAATCTGCCGCAGCAGGTCCACGCCGGGGAAATCCCGGTTCGGTTCAATGTAATCAGCGATATATACAATACGTGCCAGCTGGTCCATATCTGGATGACCGGTGGTATGCCAGCGAATGGCGTTCAGTATCTTTTCATCATCCATGATACCCTGTTCTTTCAGCATCCATGCACCCACCGGGCCGTGCAGCAGGCCGGGCTGCAGCAAATCCACCGCATCGCTGGTCAGCTGATGTTCCACGGCCAGTTCCAGCAGTTCACTTTTCGGCACTTCCCGAGCATAGTCATGCAGCAGACCGGCTATGTAGGCCCGCTCAATATCGCCGTTAAACATGCCGGCCAGTTTCGCCGCTGTGTTGGCCACGCCCACCGAATGAGTATACCGTTTTACCGACAGCCGTTTTTTCAATATTTCTTTGTAGCCCTCTACTTTTACTTCCACGCTGTTGTTCACCTCATCGATTATCCCGGCCGGAATCAGATGCCGCACATCTCTGCAGAGTGCCACCTGCTCCCGCACACCTGTTGATGAAATATCCAGTGCATCAATCTGAAGGCAGATGATGCCGTATTTTCGTTTTTTTGATTCGTTCGCCAGGTTTTCCGGCAGTTCGCCGTCATACCCGGGCCGGCTGGCTGCAACAAAATAGCATAAGTCCAGAATTTCTTCCCAGCGATACCAGGTATTCAGTTTCTCCAGCGAATCAGCACCGGTTAAAAAATAGAATTCACAGTCTGGCTCCCGCTTATGCAATTCCAGCAGGGTATGATACGTATAGGATTTCCCGTTCCGCTCTTTTTCAATATCCAGAATGCGGCAGCCCGGTGTATCACCCAGCGCTTTTTTCAGCCAGTCACACCGTTTTTCCAGCGGACTTGGCTGCCAGTCTTTGTGGGGCGGTTTCGCCGCCGGAATAAACCAGATTTCCTCCAGCTGCAGTTTGTTCCGGCATTCCTCCGCCATATGCAGATGGCCGAAATGCACCGGGTCAAAAGTGCCGCCCAGCAAACCAATCTTTCTCATTTGCGAACCTGCCCGCTGCCGTTGATAATATATTTATAGCTGGTCAGCTCTTTTAAGCCCATCGGGCCGCGGGCATGCAGTTTCTGCGTGCTGATTCCGATTTCGGCGCCAAAACCAAACTGGAACCCGTCACTGAACCGGCTGGATGCATTCACATACACACAGGCCGCATCCACCATCTGCTGAAACTGCCGGGCATGGCTGTAATCGTTGGTTACAATCACTTCCGAATGTTTTGTGCCGAACCGGCGGATATGCACAATGGCTTCTTCGATGCTGTCCACCACTTTCACCGACAGAATCAGGCTGTGGAATTCAGTTGCAAAATCCGCTTCTGCAGCCGGTTTGCCCTGCGGGATATACTGCAGAGTTTCTTCACAGCCGCGCAGCTCCACACCGGCCTGCAGCAGTTTTTCCGCCGCCAGAGGCAATAACTGCGCTGCTATATTCTTATGCACCAGCAGCGATTCTGTTGCATTGCATACGCCCGGCCGCTGCACTTTGCCATTCATAATAATTTCTACCGCCATATCCAAATCAGCAGTTTCATCTACATAAATGTGGCAGTTACCCACGCCGGTCTCGATAACCGGAACGGTGGCATTTTTCACCACATTCTGGATTAACCCTGCCCCGCCGCGGGGAATCAGAACATCCAGATATTCATTTAATTTCATCATTTCATTGACTGTTTCGCGGCTGGTATCCTCAATCAGCTGAATGGCACCGGCTGGAATGCCTGCCTCCTCTGCAGCTTTGCTCAGCACCGCAGCAATTTTCAGATTGGACTGAATGGCATCGCCGCTGCCGCGCAGCATCACTGCATTGCCGGATTTCAGGCAAAGTGCCGCAGCATCGGCTGTCACGTTTGGCCGTGCTTCATAAATCATACCGATAACACCTAACGGCACAGCCACTTTGCCAATCTGCAGATTATCTTTGTTGAGCCACATTTCCTCCACATGGCCAACCGGGTCCGGCAGTTCCGCCACAGCCCGCAGGCCGTCGGCCATATCCTGCACCCGTTTTTCTGTCAGCAGCAGACGGTCTAAAAATGATTGCGGCTGACCTTTTTCTCTTGCCCGCTGCATATCCAGCTCGTTGGCAGCCAGCACGTCAGCGCATGCTGCTTCCAGTGCGTCGGCCATTGCCAGCAGGCCTTTATTTTTCTGCTCGGCTGTCAGTGCCGCCAGCTGATAGCTGGCTTCTTTGGCCAGACGGCCCTTTTCCTGCAATTCTCCCATTTCTGCTACCTCCTATAAAATCAGGGACAGATTATCCCGGTGAATCACTTCATCAAAATCCTTATATCCTAAAATCGGGCAGATATCTTTGCTTTTCTGCCCCTTGATACGGTTCAGTTCACTGGCGCTGTAGTTGGTAATGCCTCTGGCAAACTCTCTGCCCTTTACATCCGCAATTTCAACCACGTCACCGGATGCAAAGCTGCCCTCCACTGCCACAATGCCGCTTGGCAGCAGACTTTTTCCCTTGTGAATCAGCGCCTCTCTGGCACCATCGTCTACAATCACTTTACCGCCTACATGAGAACCGAAGGCAATCCATTTTTTGCGCAGATGCGGCTTCATCTCGATTGGCAGGAACAGCGTCCCCACGTCTTCCCCGCCGGTTAACCTCCGGATAATGTGTTCTTCCGCACCGTGGGCAATCATCAGCGGAATCCCTGCATTCACTGCAATACTGGCCGCTGTGATTTTGGTTGCCATACCGCCGCTTCCGAATTTGCTGCCCACACTGCCGGCCAGCCCCTCTATCTGTTCATCAATCATTTCCACCACAGGAATGCGTTTTGCATTTTTATTCTTGCGCGGGTCGCCGTTGTAGAACCCGTCAATATCCGTCAGCAGAATCACCAAATCGGCATCAATCAGGGTACCCACCAGCGCTGCCAGTGTATCATTATCACCGAATTTAATCTCCTCAAAGGCCACGGTATCATTCTCATTGACAATGGGGATAACACCCAGCCGCAGCAGTGTTAACAGCGTATTGCGCGCATTTAAAAACCGCTGCCGATGTTCTAAATCGGCTTTGGTCAGCAGCAGCTGTGCGGTGGCCTGTCCGTATTCAGAAAAGATTTTTTCATAAATATGCAGCAGAATCCCCTGCCCCACGGCAGCCACTGCCTGCTTTTCCGGAATGGTTTTCGGCCGCTCTTCCAGATTCAGTTTTCCCATACCGGCGCCAATGGCACCCGATGAAACCAGTACCACATCTTTCCCCTGATTGCGCAGATCGCTCAGCTGACGCACCAGTTTTTCAATCTGTTCCAGATTCAGTTTTCCGTTTTTATGGGTCAGCGTGCTGGTACCCACTTTCACCACAATTTTCTGCGCATTGGCAACCAATGCCTGATAGGATTCACGCCCCATGTTTCTCACACACCTTGTCGGTCAGTCTCTCAATACAACGCTGTTTATTTTATTTCTTCGGCAATGCAATCTCCGGTTTTTCCGGATTTGGACGATACAGTACCACATTGCGGCCAATCACCTGCACCAGTTCCGATTTGCTCTGGTCAGCCAGTTCCTGCGCCACGTCTTTTACTTCATCCAGACAGTTTTTCAGCACTTTTACTTTTACCAGTTCGCGGGCTTCCAGCGCTTCATTCAGGCTGAACAGCACACTTTCATTGACACTGGCTTTGCCTACCTGTACAACAGGGTCGATGGTATTTGCCAGACTTCTCAGATACCGTTTTTCTTTTCCACTTAACATATTACGAATTCTCCTTATCTTTATTCTTTTTATACTGTGCCGCCAGCGCCTGCAGCCGTTCCTGCTTGGCTTTCTGCTGATCTTTCATCACAGGTTTGTCGCCAGACTGCTCCACCCATTTACCAGCCGGCCCTTTGCGCGGTGCCGCATAAACATTTTTACCCATTGTTGATTCAGTCCTCCCGCTAAAATTTCTTAATGTTTTATTATACCATATCGTGCCCTGTCTGTCATTTTTTCTGAGAAAAAGTTTTAAAAAAAATAAAGACTGCTTTATGCTTTTACACACAAAGCAGTCCTGATACTGTTGTAAATACTTTTTATTCAAACATCCATTTTGCCGGCAGATGGTCGTATTCTAATACTTCATCTTCGCCAAAGTAAATGGCAATTTCACGGGCAGCGGATGCAACGCTGTCGGAACCGTGTACCACATTGCGGCCAACTTCCTGTGCAAAATCGCCGCGGATGGTGCCGCACGCTGCGTTCAGCGGGTTGGTAGCGCCGTTCATTTTGCGAACTTCTTCTACTGCATTTTTACCTTCCAGTACCAGAGCCACAACCGGACCACTGGTGATGTACTGCAGCAGACCCGGAAAAAATGGTTTTTCCACATGTTCTGCATAGTGCTGTTTTGCGATTTCGTCTGTCACCTGCATAATTTTCATACCTGCAATACGCAGCCCTTTTGCCTCATAACGGCCGATGATGGTGCCTACCAGACCTCTCTGTACTGCATCCGGTTTAATCATTGCGAATGTTTTTTCCATAATCTCTACCTTCCTTTTGTTTCAGCTTGTGCTGTCATATTTATTTTCTGTCTGGCTGTTCCTCAGCTGCTTCTGCATGTTCATCCACGCCGAAATCAGGCAGTGCTTCTTCCTGCGTTGCTATATGTTCTTCTGCATCAGCATGCTGTGCAGCAGACAGTTTTTCCTCTGGTTCATCTGTTTTCTGTTCTTCGCCGATTGCTTCCGGCAGTTCAGCTTGTGCTGGCTGTTCGTCAGCCGGTTCAGCACTTTGTTTCGGCTCCGCAGCTTCATCCTGAGCTGCAGCTGCCGCTTTCCGTTTTTTCATGCCTTTCTGCTCGAGCAGAATCTCTTCTTTCTGGCGGTCCAGGTCTTCTAAGGAACGGCCTTCCATTAAAGCGATGAACTCATCAGCCTGAATCACTTCACGGATTTTCAGTGTTTCTGCAATCAGTGTTAATTTATCCAGATTTTCTGTTAATAACCGTGTCGCTTCGGCATGGCATTCATCCATCATCCGTTTTACTTCCTTGTCGATGGAGTAGGCTACTGCTTCACTGTAATTGCGATCACGGCCCAGGTCACGGCCCAGGAATACCTGTTCCCCATTGTTGTTGCCAAAGGTGATGGTTCCCAGTTCGTCACTCATCCCCCATTCGGTAATCATACGGCGAATGGTGCCGGTTGCGCGTTCAATATCATTGGATGCACCGGTGCTGATTTCATGCAGCACGATTTCTTCGGCTACGCGGCCGCCCAGCATCATGATAATCTGCTGTTTCAGATGGGTGCGTGTCATATAGTTGCGGTCCTCGGCAGGCAGCAGCAAGGTATAACCGCCTGCACGTCCGCGCGGAATAATGGATACTTTATGCACAGGGTCGCATTCCGGCAGCAGATAGCCGCACAGCGCATGCCCTGCTTCGTGGTAGGACACCAGATTTTTTTCGTACTCGCTCATGGCGGCGCGGGATTTCTTTTCCGGCCCTGCAATAACACGTTCAATGGACTGTTCCAGCTGCAGCTGACCTACTTTTTTGAGCCCCTGACGGGCAGCCAGCAATGCGGCTTCATTTACAAGGTTGGCTAAATCTGCACCGGTGAACCCGGCTGTCTGTTTTGCGATGACTGCCAAATCAACATCGCTTGCCAGCGGTGTTTTGCGCACATGGACGTTCAAAATTTCTTCACGGCCTTTTACATCCGGACGATCCACTGTTACCTGACGGTCAAAACGGCCTGGACGCAGCAACGCAGGGTCCAGGATGTCAGGACGGTTGGTTGCAGCCAGAATAATGATACCCTCGTTGCTGTTGAACCCGTCCATTTCAACTAACAGCTGGTTCAGTGTCTGCTCACGTTCATCATGACCGCCGCCCACACCGGCACCGCGCTGACGACCAACCGCGTCGATTTCATCGATAAAGATGATACACGGTGCGTTTTTCTTTGCCTGGTCAAACAGGTCACGTACACGGGATGCACCAACCCCGACGAACATTTCAACGAAATCGGAACCGCTGATGCTGAAGAATGCCACACCGGCTTCCCCCGCAACAGCACGGGCCAGCAGGGTTTTACCAGTCCCCGGAGGACCGTATAATAACACGCCTTTTGGAATTTTAGCACCGATATCATTAAATTTCTTCGGCGCTTTCAGGAATTCTACAATTTCCTGCAGTTCTTCTTTTACTTCATCGGCACCAGCCACATCGGCAAAGGTAACTTTATTTTTTTCATCGATGGTAACTCTGGCTTTGCTTTTGCTGAACTGCATCACTTTGCCGCCGCCGCCCTGGCTCTGCTGCATAATGAAAATGAACAGCCCTACCATCAGCAGAATCGGCAGCAGGGAACTCAGAATCGTAACCCATGGGGACGGCGCCGGTGTTTCTTTCTGGTCAATTTCCACACCATACTCCTGCATAACAGCCAGTGTTGTTTCTGCATTTTCACGCGGAATCACTACACCGGAAAATACGCTGCCGTCTTTCAGCTCCCCGTCAACAGTCTGGGTGTTGTCGTATGTGGTAATTGCAACGCTGGCAATTTTACCTGCCTCTACATCCTGCATCAGCTGTGTGTAATTTGCAATATCTGCCACTGTGACATTTTCCTGTTCCACCGGCTCACCCAGCCGGACGAATGTCATAGCCAGCAGTATAATCACCATATAAATTGCTACGGTTCTCATACCTCTATTATTCAATGATGCTCCTCCTCACTCACTCGCTAGAATAATCCTAGCTGTTTTTTTCCCCGTTATTTCTGAAAAATCCTTTTCTGATTCTCACATATTTATAAAAACATTTCCCGCTGACAGGATAACCGACAAATTCGTTTTGTTTCACCGGTTATTTTGACACAGTCGGCAACATAATAACCGGGAATCCAGATAATTTCGTTTCCAGATAAAACGAGCGGAATCTGGTCCCGCATATCCGCCGGTACTTTTTTTTCGATGAAAAAATTTTTCAGTTTTTTATGTCCCTGCGGCATTGCCAGCCTGTCACCCGGCTGCCTGCTGCGAATCTGTAGCATAGGCTCCAGCTTATCCGCATCTGCTGTCACGCAGAACAGATGACTTTTACAGTTGTCATCACAATTCTGAGTCGCTGTCTCTGCCAGCTCTGCCGCAAAGATACTCGCATATGCCTTCATTTCCGGCTGCTGTTTATACTCCCACACATAACTGCCGGGGTCTAGCTTTTCCTGTTTTCTCCGCAAAACCAGCTGGTCATACCGGCGGATAAAGATAACATCGCCGTGCAGCGATATCTGCTGACTGCCCTGCTTTTGCAGCGCAACATGCCGCATCTGTTCTATCTGCCGGAATGTTAAATTGACTGCAGAGCCAGTCAGTTCCCGATACAGATATCGCAGCATCCTTCGCTGCATTGCAGTATGCTGTGTTCGGAACAGTTCCGCCGGAAATATCACCTGATTGTTTTCCAGCACTCCATATTCCTGCCGCAATGCTGCAGTGCGCTGCTCCAGATAATCGGCATCCGCAGCACAGGTATCCTGCAGCCGCAGCAATGCCTCCGCAATCCGGGGATTGTACTGTTTCAGCTGCGGCAATACCTCCAGCCGAATCTGATTGCGTAAGCACCCCGGTTCCAGATTGGTGCTGTCGGTAAAGTATCGCAGCCCATGTTCTGCACAGTATTGTACCAGTTCCTGTTTATATACCTGCGCCAGCGGACGAATCAGCCAGCCGTCCCGGGGCGGCATAGCCGTTAATCCTTCCAGGCCGCAGCCCTGCACAAGATGCAGCAGTACACTTTCCGCCCTGTCATCGCCATGATGCCCCAGAGCCAGTTTGGTAATATGCCACGCCTCTGCCGCTTCCTGAAAACACAAAAAGCGTGCCTCATGGCCGGCCTGTTCCAGCGACATCCCAGTTTTTCCGGCTAACGCTGCTACATCTATGGTAAACAGCCGGAACGGAATATTTTTTTCCTCACAGATTTGCTGCACATACTGCGCTTCCTTCTCCGCTTCCGGCCGCAGTAAATGATTGACATGCACCACAAAAAGCTGAATGTCATATTGTGCCTTCCGGCCATCCAGCAAATGCAGCAGCGCAACGGAATCCGGCCCGCCGGATACGCCCAGCAGCACACGGTCGCCCTGTTCCAGCATATGAAATTGTTCCACCGTCTGCCATACCTGTTTCACAATCGACACCCGTTTCTGTTTTACTTTAATTTAATATTATAGCAGACGATGCGGTTTGAGAAAAGAACCTGCCGTAAATAATTCGCAGCTTTCCCAGAATAACAAAACTGCCGCCTCACATTATTTTGTGAAACGGCAGTCCGTTCTTTTTTTAGTTTGTCAACCCGTGTAAAACCATTTGCACCAGGTCTTGTTCCAGTTTTTCTTTTTGCTGTTCATTCAGCTGCTGCGGTCCCAGCATATGAGAAATTCCGATAAAAATACCCATCATGCTGCAAATCAGCATGTTACTGTCAATTTCCCGGATTTCTCCGCGCTGCTTCGCTTTTTCAATAAACCAGAACTGTTCAATCCCCAGCTGCTTCTTCAGGTTCTCCATCAGCGCATGCCCTTCTTCACAACTGATGGTTGCCGGATGAATTTCTGACAGCATCTGCACGCCGTACTGCGCCAGTTCATGCAAATGCTCGATGTGAAAATGAGCCAGCCGGCGCAGATTCTGTTCAAAACTTTCGTCCTCATGAATCAAGGCTGTTACATTTTCACTATACTGTTTCAAATACAGCATATGCATCTCGGTAAAGATTTCCTGTTTACTGTCAAAATACTGATAGATGGTTCCTTTCCCTACACCGGCACGTTTTGCAATCTCTTCTGATGTGGCAGTATGATACCCTTTCTCGCCAAAGATTTCCCGGGCAGCGGCTAAAATCAATTCTCTCTTATTTGCTTTTTCCGCCATATACAGTCCCCCATGTATGGAAACGCTGCAGGTATCACAGTTCTATGATACCTGCAACACAATCAGCCTCTTCCGTGTTCTTCTTCTAATTTCTTTTCTGCTTCCAGCTGTGCCTGCAGTTCCTCCCAGTCATGCCAGCAGCCTTCCTCCAGTGCCAGCATTGCTGCCTGGTGTTCTTCCTCCGGATTATTTTTCATAATTTTACGCCGGATTTTCCGCGGCAGACTTTCAAATTTTTCATACAGAATCGGAATCACCAGCAGACTGATGATGGTAGAGCAGCTCAGACCGAAAATAACAGTAGCCGCCATTGGTTTCCACACTTCGGCACCCTCGCCGTTGGCAAGCAGCATTGGAGTCATAGCCAGAACCGTTGTCAGGGTGGTTACCAGAATTGGACGCATTCTTGTTTTCCCTGCTTCTACAACCGATTCGCGCTTACATAAGCCTTTCGCGCGCAGCTGCTGAATGTAATCAATCAGCACAATGGCATTGTTTACTACAATCCCTTCCAGCATCAGAATCCCCAGCAGCGACATCATACTGATGCGCTGACCGGTGAGAAACAGCCCCACGAATACCCCGATAAACATAACCGGCACACTGGCCATAATCAGCAGAGGGTTCCACAGGCTTTCAAACTGGCACGCCATTACCATGTAAACCAGAATCAGTGCCATCCCAATCGCCAGGAATAAATCAGAGAATACTTCCTGCATGCTTTCTACATCACCGCCAGAAATAATACTGCAGCCAGCCGGAATCGGCAACTGATTTACCTGATTCATGATTTCCTGGTTCACGCTGCTCAAGTCGCGGCCGTAAACATCACAGGTCACCGTCTCTACACGACTCTGGTCCTGGCGAGTGATGCTTTTCTGACCGAAGCCGTGCTCTACAGAAGCAACCTCACTCAACGGTACCTGACCACCTGTATTAGAAGCAATCATCAGATTTTCCAGATGTTCCAGAGAAGTGGTCATTTCTTTCGGATACTGCAGTACAATATCCAGCTCTTCTTCCCCGCCGCGATATTTAGAAATGGCAGAACTGTTCAGTGCCAGCGATACGGTCTGATAAACAGTAGATACACTGATGTTATAGTAAGCGGCCCGTTCCCGATCGATGATGATATTCAGCTCTTCATCGGTATCCGTTACACTGTTTTCAATGTTAATGGCACCATCTACACTGTGCATAATGTCTTCAATCTGGCCAGCCAGCTGTTCCAGTTCATCACTGTTGCTGCCCTGAATCTGAATGGAGACAGCACCACTGCCCGAAGACATCGACATCATATCCATTGCAGAAACCGTTACCGTTGCACCGGGAATATTGTTTACCTTCTGCTGCAGCTCATGGGCCACATCTCTGCTGCTGCGGTTACGCTCATCCAGCGGTACCAGAATCACCGTCAGAGACGCACTGCTGCCGTTGATACTGTTCATCACCAGATCTACCTCTGGTGTTTTTTCTACAATATATTCTACCTCATTGGCAACACGTTCTGTTTCTTCCAGTACGGTATTGCTCGGCATAGCAACAGACACTGTGATCTGGCCCGCATCCTGGCTCGGAAACAGTTCCGCCCCGAGGAACGGTACCAGGCAGCAGGATGCAGCCAGTGCTGCCGTTACAGCCAGCATTGTTGTTTTCTTATGATTCAGTGCCGCCACCAGAACGCCTTGGTACCAGTTGATAAACCTGTCAAATTTGCCGTCAAACCATATCTGGAATTTTGCAGCACCTTTTGGTTTATTGGTTTCACTGTATGCATGCACAACCAGCAGTTTCGAAGACATCATCGGCACAACCGTAATTGATACCACCAGCGATGCAATCAATGCGAAACAGATGGTTAACGCAAACGGAATAACAATCTGCTCGGTCATACCGCCTACAAACACGAACGGCAGATACACCGCCACAGTTGTCAGTGTCGAAGCGGTTACCGCACTGACTACTTCCTGCGTCCCCTCTACTGCGGCCTGATACTTGCTCTTGCCCATACTGCGGTGCCGATAAATATTTTCCAGTACTACCGTGGAGTTATCCACTACCATCCCGACCGACAGCGCCAGTGCCGCCAGTGTTACCAGATTTAACGTGTACTCCCCGAAGTACAGCAGTACAAAGGTGGAAATGATGGACAGCGGAATCGCTACCCCGATAATAATTGTGCTGCGGAAATTCCCCAGAAAGATAAAAATAACCAGCATAGCAATCACAACTGCTGAGAACAGATTGCTGATCACGTTATCTACCGACTGGTTAATCATATCAGCCGAACTGTATACGACCGAGATATCAATATCCTCATACAGCGATTCTTCCAGTTCTGCGATTGCTTTCTGCACTTCCCGGTCTACGTTAACAGTGTTCCCGTCACTCTCTTTCTGAATAGACAGCGAAATAACTTTTTCGCCGTTCAGCGTTACAATAGAATCTTCATCCGATAAACCAACGCGGATATCCACCACGTCGCCCAGGCGAACTGTACCACCGGCCGGCAGGCTTACCTGGGTATCTGCCAGCTGTTCTACGCTCTCATACTGTCCCAGTGTGCGCACCAGAATCTCCCGGGAGCCCTGTGTAATATAACCGCCCGGATGATTTGCATTTTCACCCGTGATAATCTGCGTAATGGTACCAGTATTCAGCCCGTACGCACTGAGTTTATACGGATCCGCTGTAATACTGACCTGCTGTTCCCTGCCGCCGGCTACATCTACCGACGCAACCCCTTCAATACGCTCCAGCCGCGGAGCCACTTTGTCTTCTACAATCTTTTTGATATCTTCCAGGCTGCGATCCCCGCTGACACCCAGCGTAATAATCGGCAGACTGTTGAAATCCATTTTGAAAATTGTAATATCCTGTGCCTCTTCCGGCATCATCATCTTGGCAAATTCCAGCGCATCGCGCACATCATTGGTGGCAGTGTCCAGATCGGTGCCATAATCAAACATAATCAGTACAACGGCGTTCCCGGCCGAACTGACAGAACTGATACTGCTCATACCGGAAATACTGGCCAGAGCACCTTCCATCGGTTTGGTGACCCGTTCTTCCACTTCTTCCGGTCCGGCACCGTCATAGCTTGTTGTAAGCGCCATAATCGGCAGTTCCATTTTCGGCATCAGGTCAATCGACATCCGGGTAAAAGAAACCACCCCGAACAGAATCAGAACCAGTGCCGCCATAGCAATGGTGACAGGCCGTTTTACGGAAAACTTACCAATATTCACGACCAATCACCTCACTTTGATTCTTCTGCTGGTGCTTCTTCCCCGTCAGCAGTGGTTTTGCTGTCTTCTGCAGATTCCGCTGTGCCGTCTGCGCTGTTTTCTTCAGCACTGGCTACTGCATCGTCAGATACCTGCAGATTTAAGTCCTGCTCCACACCGTCCAGTGTGATAATCGTAACTGCTTCCCCTTCCACCAGGTTACCGTTGCCTTTCACTACAATCAGGTCACCAGCCTGCAGGCCTTCGGTTACAACATAATTGTCCCCGTCGTTAATGCCCAGTGTCAGCGCTGCTTCTTTTACAGTGCCGTCCGGCTGCGCAACAAACGCAAATGGTTTCGCTTCTTTATATACAATCGCATCTACCGGAATCACCAGGACATCATCGGCATGGTCAACAACCACCCGAACTTCTGCATACATACCGGCTACCAGTGCATCATCCTTGTTGCGCATGGCAATGGTGACTGGATAAGCCTTGGTCTGCGCGTTCATCACTTTACTGATTTCCGTGATGGTACCGCTCATCCACTGGTCAGAAACCGATGCGATTTTCAGCAGCACTTCCTGCCCGATGGAGATTTTGCTCACATTCTGTTCATTGATACCAGCGGAAATTTCCAGTGTATCCACATTGGAAATCTCAAACATAGGCGCACTGGCCGTTGCATAAGAACCCACATTGGCATTTACCATCGTAACCGTACCGCTGATTGGTGCTGTTACCGCGGCATAATCCATTGCCATCTGTGCCTGGCGCAGCGTATTACTGGCATTTTCGTATGCCATCTGCAGCTGATTTAACTCGCTCTGGCTCACAGCCCCCAGTTCAAACAGCTGCTTTGCATTTTCATAGTTGGTATAGGCATTGTCATAGGCCAGCTGGGCATTGCTCATATTAATCTGTGCTGTCTCATTGTCCAGCTGTGCCAGCACCTGCCCGGCACTCACTTTATCGCCAACTTTTACATGCACAGCTTTAATCTGCTCCATGCCGCTTACTTTCGCAATCACATTTACCGTGTTTTCTGCTGCAGTCAAACCGCCCAGTGTAATCATTTTATCAAAATCCTGCATCTGCACCGTTTCAACAGAAACCGGAATACGAGATTCCACCGTTTCCTGTTCTGCCGCATCCTGCCCGCCGCAGCCGCTTACTACCGACATCAGAAGAAAACTTCCCAGCGTCAACGCTGCAATTTTTCTTTTTGTCTGCTTTTCCATGCTTTCTCCTCCTGCATACGATTTTATATAGACTGACTGGTCAGTCAATTTCTCTGTTTACTATAATAATACAGCCATGTCAAAAAAACAATGCCCTCTGCAAATTGTAAGAATCTCTTATAAGTTTTTTTACAAAAAATTAACAGTGCAGAAAAAGCCGATTTTAAGCCTTTTCTACACCGTTTAATTTGGAATGTTATCTTATTTCTTCAGAGCGGCTTTGATCCGTTCCACCGCTTCCTTTGTGTTATCTCTGTCGCCGAATGCGGTTAAGCGGAAGAATCCTTCGCCGTTGTTACCAAAACCGGCACCTGGAGTGCCTACCACGTTGGCGTTTTCCAGCAGGAAGTCAAAAAACTCCCAGGAACCCATGCCATTCGGGCACTGCAGCCAGATGTACGGAGAGTTTACACCGCCGGTGTACCAGATGCCCAGTTCATCCAGCGCATCCGCAATGATTTTTGCATTTTCTTTGTAATATGCCAGTGCTTCGTAAATCTGTTTCTGGCCTTCTTCGGTGAACACAGCTTCCGCACCGCGCTGTACGATGTATGGCACACCGTTGAATTTGGTGGTCTGACGACGCAGCCACAGTTTGTTCAGGCTCTGGCCGCCGCATTCCAGTTCCATCGGCACAACGGTATAACCGCAGCGGGTACCGGTAAAGCCGGCTGTTTTAGAGAAGGAGCAGAATTCGATAGCGCAGTTCCGCGCGCCTTCAATTTCAAAAATGCTTCTTGGCAGAGTTTCGTCCGATACAAATACTTCATAGGCAGCGTCAAACAGAATTACTGCATCGTTGGCGATGGCATAATCCACCCAGGCTTTCAGCTGTTCTTTGTTGTACACCGCGCCGGTTGGATTGTTTGGAGAACACATATAAATGATATCTGCATGAACAGATGCATCCGGCATAGCCAGGAAGCCGTTATCCGCGTTGGCATCCATAAATTTCACTTCACGGCCGGCCATCACATTGGTATCTACATAAACCGGATACACAGGATCCGGGATCAGTACAACATTATCCTGTGCAAAGATATCCAGAATGTTCCCTACATCACTTTTGGCGCCGTCGCTGATAAAGATTTCATCCAGTTCCAGTCTGGTATCACGCTTTGCGTAGTATGCCTGAATGGCTGCTTTCAGAAAATCATAGCCCTGTTCCGGACCGTAGCCGCGGAATGTCTCTTTCACACCCATTTCATCCACTGCTTTATGCATCGCATCGGTAACAGCAGGACACAGCGGTTTGGTTACATCGCCAATCCCCAGTTTAATTACTTTTTTATCTGGATTTGCAGCCTGATACTCTCTTGTTTTCCGGTTTACAGTGGCAAATAAATAGCTGTCTTTCAGATTCAGATAATTTTCGTTGATTTTCATAAAGTCCCTCCATGATTTCATCGTTTCATACTTATATTTTAGCAGAATACACTCCGCTTTATTACCAGTTTAATTTTCGTAAGTGCTGATAATCCCTTCGGCAACTTCCCGCTTTGAGATTCTTAAATCCATCGCCTGTTTTTCAATATAATGATGAGCCTGCGGCTCAGACAGTTTCAAAACCTGCATCAGCAGCAGTTTGGCCCGGTTCAGCAGCCTGGTATCCTGAATCTGACGATTCAGCTTATCTTTTTCTCCCAGCAGCTGCTGCAGCCGTGCCTGCTGGATTCGGATACACTGCAGTGTCTGAAAAAACACCGCCCGCTTTAACGGTTTGGGAATCATATAAATCCCCGTATTGCCGATTCGCTCATACACGCCGTCAACATGTTCCGCTTTCACCAGCAGTATCACTTCCGCCCGGTTTTTATACGCCAGACGGGCAATGGCCTCCCCGTGTTCATCGGATAACGGCGCATTCAGCACAACCAGATTAAATGCACTTTCTTCCAGCAGCCGGCGAGCTTCCAGGCCGTTATCAGCAGAAGCCGTAACAGACAGCCCCTGTTCCTGGAGTAATTGCTGCAGCAGATGTAATCCCTGTTCTGTTCCTGCAACTGTTAAAATACGTTCCATAGCAGCAATTCCTCCTCCGGTGTTGGTTCTCTATCTTTATTATTATACCGGAAAAACGGTATGCTGTCATCTTGAAAAACTGCCAATCAGTTTTATGCTATTTTTACAGAAATCAGTTTATCGGTCTTACTGAGGTCTGTCAATTTATTTTCAGAATGTATATTGTATTTAACCTCTATCCTGCCAACTGCGGACTCTCTCAAGTCCGTTTTTTCATATCTTAAAAAGGGCTGCCGCTCAGACAGCATTTTGCTATCTTTGCAACAGCCCCTTTATCAGGAGATTCAAAACAAACTGCACAGCAACCCGTTTTGTGACAAAATGAAAGAAACTATCATTTACATTTCAAAATTTTAACACTATAATTAAAGCTGTGAAGTGTTTATTGGAAGAGTTTATCATTTCATTTCGTCGCCAAACAAATTCAAAATGATGACTCTTTCAATAATACTTTTTTATTCCGGGCAAACAGGAACTTCCTGTTTCGTTTTTTCTACGTCCAGTTCCCCTTCCATAGCTGCAACTACTACCGCGCCTGCAATGTCGCCGCCTACGTTCAGACTAGTTCTGGCCATATCCAGAATGCGGTCTACACCAACTACCAGCGCAATACCTTCCAGTGGTAACCCAATGGATTCCAGAACCATACTAACCATAACAATAGCTGCCCCAGGAACACCAGCTGCGCCGATAGAAGACAGGGTAGCGGTTAAAATGATGATTAACATCTGACCCAGAGTTAAATCCACGCCGCAAATCTGTGCAATAAACACCGCGGCAATAGACTGGTAAATCGCGGAACCATCCATGTGAATGGTGGAACCTAACGGAATTACAAAGCTTCTGATTGGCAGCGCTACCCCTAATTTTTTAGAAGATTCCATACTCAGCGGAATGGTTGCCGCACTGGAAGTGCTGGAGAATGCAAACAGAATCGCCGGTGCTGCCTCTTTAAAGAATGTAATTGGACTAACTTTTGTGAACAATTTCATCGAAACGGAATATGTTACAATACCGTGTACGATACAGGTTACATAAACAACCCCGATAATACTAATCAGTGGTAACAGTACATCCGGACCATTGGCTGCAACAACCGGCGTCATCAGCGCGAATACTGCATATGGAGTTAACTGAATAATCCAGTCAGTGATTTTGTACATAACTTCTGCGCAAGTGTCAATTAATTTTGCCAGTTCATGTGTGCAGGCACCCAGCGCTAACACGCCAAAACCGAAGAACAGTGCAAATACGATAATCTGCAGCATATCGCCGTTTGCCAGTGCTGCAATCGGGTTGGTCGGAACCATGTTCAGCAGAGTATCTACGATGCTGTTGGCCTGGTTAACGCTGACTTCTGCGTTGAAGTCAATCGAAAAGAAATCTTCAACATGGAGCACTTTAAATGCCTGAGAGAACCCTAATGCAAACAGGATTGCAATAACGGTTGTGCCGAAGAAGTAAATGATGGTTCTCCCACCGATTCTACCTACTTTTGTAATATCGCCAATCCCGATTGCCCCGGACATCAGCGAGAAGAATACCAGCGGAACAATTACCATTTTCAGTAAGTTTAAGAACAATGTGCCGAACGGTTTAATATAAGTATTTGCAATGTCTACATGGTTCTGTAACAGTAAACCTGCAATGATACCTAACGCAAGGCCAATGAAAATTTTAGTAACTAAACTAAGCTTTTTCATACAAACGCCTCCTAATAGAGTTGTTAATTCAATTTAGAACGGCCAGCTGTATTTATTTCTGAAAGATTTCCGGATGGGCAAATAACCCGGGAGTTCCTCCTGTGTGTACAAACAAAATGTTTTCCTCTTTACCAATGATGCCTTTTTCTATCATGTCAATCAAACCAGACATGGTTTTCCCTGTATAAGTAGGATCCAGCATAATTGCCTCTGTACGTGCGACTAACTCAACAGCATGTCGCCCTGCATCTGTAGGAACAGAATATCCGCCCCCGATGTAGTTACAGTCTACAAGAACATCCTCTAATGTCAAAAATGGTTCATACCCCATTTTTTCAATCGTGTCATTTGCCAGTTCCAAAACAGCTGCCCGCTGTACTTCGTATGGTCTGTTGATTCCAATACCCTGTACAATCATATCTTGTTTCAAAAGTTTCATCCCAGCCAGCAAGCCCGCATGAGAACCGGCACTGCCGCTTGTCACAAAAATTCTGTTAAAGGAAATATCCATCTGCTCCATCTGTTCAACGATTTCCTCTGCACAGGCGATATAGCCTAAATCCCCAATTTCATTGGAGCCGCCTACCGGAATAATGTAAGGTGCTCTACCTTCACTTCTCAGTTGTTCTGCCAGCGTTTCCATTTCTTTCACCGGACTCTGCCCGAACGGACAAATATGAATTGCCTCAGGCTGCATCAGGTTGAACAGAAAATTGTTACCATTTGCGTGATAATCATAGCTGTTTGGAATTCTTTCCTCAATAACCAGCTGGCATTTCAGACCTTCTCTGATTGCTGCTGCAAGTGTTAATCTGCAATGATTGGACTGTACAGCACCACAGGTGATAATGGTGTCTGCGCCTTTTTCCAGAGCATCCGCCATCAGATATTCCAGTTTTCTTGTTTTGTTTCCGCCAAAAGGCAAGCCAGTCAAATCGTCACGCTTGATATAAATCGCCGGACCGCCCAGCTCTTTGGTAAGCGCTTTCATTTTCTCGATTGGTGTACGGCCGTTTATATAGTTTCTTTTTGGAAAGTTTACCAAGCTCACGTCTGTTTCCTTCTTCCTCTGTAAATATAAAATCAGAAGCAGCTTTCTCATTCAGATTCAGTTTCAAAACTGCTTCTGATTATATGGGACTGTTTATACAGCTGCAATGAACTCTACTTCACACAAAACACCTTTTGGTAATTCTTTTACTGCAAAGCAGGAACGTGCCGGTTTGGATACAAAATAGGTTTCATATACTTTATTGAACCCTGCAAAATCCTGCATATCAGCTAAAAAGCAAGTTGTTTTGACAACATCTGTAAAGTCTTTTCCCTGAGAATCTAAAATTGCTGCAATGTTTTTCATAACCTGCCCGGTCTGCTCTGTAATATCAGCGCCAACAACCGCGCCTGTTTCTGCATCCAGCGGAATCTGTCCGGAAGCAAACAGGAAACCATTTGCAATCATCCCCTGCGAATATGGCCCGATAGCTGCTGGAGCTTTTTTTGTTGCAACGACTTCCACGGTGAGTCCCCCTTTTTATTTCTGGTTAAAGCAGTTGGTGTACGCATACAGTGCAGGAGAGCCACCAGTGTGGATGAATAAGACGTTTTCGCTTTCTTTGAATTTACCCTGACGAATCAGGTCAACCAGACCAGACATTGCTTTCCCTGTATAAACCGGGTCTAATAAAATTCCTTCGGTTTTTGCCAGCAGTTCTACTGCTTCTACCATAGCGTCTGTTGGGATGGAGTAGCCGGCGCCTACGTAGTTGTCGTAAACAACAACGTCTTCTTCTGTTACCGGGTTGGCAACATTTAATTTTTCACAGGTTGCTTTTGCCAGATTGTATACAGCTGCTGTCTGCGCATCTTTTTTACGGTTTACGCTGATACCGGTAATTGGAATATTTGCATTGTTGCCAATCATACCAACCAACAGACCGGCATGGGTACCGGAGCTGCCGCTTGTGGTTACAATGTGGTCAATTTTAATGCCTTTTTCAAAGGTCTGGGTTAAAATTTCCTGTGCGCAGGAAACATAACCTAATGCACCGATGGTGTTGGAACCGCCGCCAGGAATCACATATGGTTTTCTGCCCTGTGCGCGTAATTCATCGGCTAATTTGTTTAATTCGTCCATCATGTTGCTGCCGCCTGGCACAACACGAACTGCTTCGACGCCTAATAATTTGAACAGGAAGTTGTTGCCGCTGGCTTCTGGATTGTAGCTGTCTTTTACGCGTTCTTCCAGAATCAACTGGCATTTCAGACCTTCTTTTACTGCTGCGGACAAAGTCAGACGGCAGTGGTTGGACTGTACTGCACCGCAGGTTAAAATGGTATCTGCGCCCTGTGCTAAAGCGTCTGCCATTAAAAATTCCAGTTTTCTTGTTTTGTTCCCGCCAGAGGTCAGGCCTAACAGGTCATCACGTTTGATGTAAATATTTGGGCCACCTAATGCTTTCGAGAAGTTTTCTAGTTTTTCAATTGGAGTAAAACCTTCTGTGTATCGTCTTCTTGGAAATTGTGCTAAATTCATGGTCAATCCCTCCATAGAATCATTTTAATAATGGGTTTATATATAAACAGAAAGCCGGCATTTCTGTTTATCATCTAAAATAATGTTATTATTTATGTGAAACTTTTTCTAACCAGTTGTATACAGTGAATTTGGAAACACCCAACATTTCCGCAAGGTCATCCACGGCACCTTTTACCAGAAAAACACCTTTTTCATCCAGAATTTTTACAAAACTCATTTTTTCTTCTTTGTTCATCAGTTCAATTGGTTTGTTCAATTCCTCAATCGCTTCTGCGATTATTTTTTCTATCATAGATTTTACGTTATTTTCAAAAAATTCATTCCCGTCATCTTGTTCTGTGCCGTTTTCAGAAGCAGTCTGTTTTGGAAAAGCGGTCAGTTTTTCTAGAGCGGCTTTGCAGCACAAATAATCGGTAATATCATAGTTGATGCACATACAGCCAACAATCTGCTGCTGTTCATCGCGGATAAATGTTGTAGTAGAACGCAGAATTTTACCGTCGTTTGTAACGGTTTTATAGTTTTCCATTTTGTCGATATTGTTTTTTAAACCGTTTAATACCAGATTGGTTGCTGGTGCGCCAATTTCACGGCGGGTTACATCGCCGGAAATATAAACAATGGAACTTTCTAAATTTTTAAAGTCATGAATCACAACTTCTGTATTTTCACCAAATAAATTTGTGATTGCATCTGCAATTGGAATTAATTTTTCTAATTCAGGATGCATTGCTATATAGTTATCTGTCATCATTCTCACCATTTTTCAAAAAAATTTTAACAATTAAAATTATTTTTATACTTACATTATACAGAATCCCTGGTAGTTTTCAATAGCTTTTTAAAAAAAATTTAAAAAAATCAAAAAAATTTGAAATTTTTTTTGCAAAGGGATAACCTTTATAAAAACTGCCGTCTGCTGCAAAACAAAAGCCAATTCTGCAACGTAATATTCTGCAGAATTGGCTTTTTGTTTTATGCATTCTCTTTTTATCTCATATTCGCAATCACAGCATCTGTGAACGCTTTGCAGCCCAGTGTACCGCCCAGTTCACCAGTCATTTTCCCTGCTGCAAAGCAGGCCGCCACAGCATCTTCTACGCGCTGTCCCTCTGCTTTCATGCCCAAATGTTTCAGCATCATCGCAGCAGACAGAATAGCCGATGTCGGATTGGCCAGGTCTTTGCCGGCAATGTCCGGTGCAGAACCATGTACCGCTTCAAATACTGCAGCATTTTCACCAATGTTGGCACCTGGTGCTACGCCCAGACCGCCAACCAGAGCGCTGCCCAGGTCGGAAATAATATCACCGTACAGGTTTGGAGCTACCATAACATCATAGGAGTATGGGTTCAGCGCCAGGTCCATGCAGGCAGCATCAATGATTTTATCATTGAATGCGATATCCGGATAACCCTGTGCAATTTCTTTTGCACAGTTCAGGAACAGACCGTCAGTCAGTTTCATGATGTTTGCTTTGTGGATAGCTGTTACTTTTTTCTTGCCCATATTACGCGCATAGTCAAAGGTATATTTCACAATACGGTCGCTGGCTTTTTTGGTAATCACCTTTGTTGCTTCTGCACGGCCTTCATCCACCTGTTTTTCAATGCCGATGTATAACCCTTCTGTATTTTCCCGCACGATGGTTAAATCAATATTCTGATACAGCGATTTCACGCCTTCAAAAGAACGCAGCGGACGCAGATTTACATATAAGTCCAGACGTTTGCGAATCTCTACGTTTACACTGCGGAACCCTTTGCCGATTGGTGTAGCAGTAGGCCCTTTCAGTGCAACCCCGTTGCGGGAGATACTTTCCAGAACAGCATCATCAATTGGTTTGCCGTATTTTTCTGCAGCCTCTGCCCCTGCCTCCTGTACTTCCCAGTCTACCTGAGCGCCGGATGCCTCTACGATAGCTTTCGCAGATGCGATAACTTCTTTCCCGATGCCGTCACCATAAATTAATGTGATTGTCTGCATTCTATTCGCCTCATTTCAAATTCACTATCTGTTTTTCTGTAACATTTTAATAACACCGGAAAATTTTCGCAGCGCAAGGCGACTTTGCATGTTTCGAGCGACGCGTACGTGTGGTACGCAAGGCGAGAAAAATTTAAAACAACACAGCGCTGCGGAAATTTAACGTGTCATTCTATTTTTCATTTTTGATAGATGTCAGCAGGCCCCCGCCTAATAATAAGCTTTCCTGTCTGTCGCCCAGTTCAATGTTCAGAGCGCTGACTGCGCCGGTGGTGTTGTTTTTCATAGTTACTTTGCCAGCTTTAATCTCTTCGATTAAACCTTCAAATGCCAGTTCATCGCCTTCACTGATGCTGTCATAATCAGCTGGATTATCGAAAGTCAGAGGGATAATCCCGTTGTTCACCAGATTCTGTTTGTGAATACGTGCAAAGGATTTTGCAACAACTGCTTTTACGCCCAGATACAGAGGAGCCAGTGCCGCATGTTCACGGCTGGAACCCTGACCATAGTTTTCGCCTGCCACGATAATACCGCCGCCGTTGGCTTTTGCTTTTGCAGGGAATTCTGCATCGCTTGGTGTCAGGCAGAATTCAGCCAGATGCGGAATATTGGAACGGTATGGCAGCAGAGACGCGTTGGAAGGCATGATGTGGTCGGTTGTAATGTTATCTTCCAGTACGGTCAGTACTTTTGCACTGAATGCATCCTGCGGCGGAACAGCTGCCGGTACGCCTTTGATGTTTGGCCCTTTTACCAGTTCTGTTTTGCCGATGTAATCCTCATTTGGAGCAATCAGCAGATTATCGTCAATTTCAAATTTTTCAGGAACTTTTGCATCTGCAAATGCTTCCAGACCCATTGGATCAGTGATTACACCTGCTACCGCAGAAGCGATAGCAGTTTCAGGGCTTACCAGATATACATCAGCAGATTTGGTACCGCTGCGGCCGTAGAAGTTACGGTTAAATGTACGCAGCGATTTACCGTTATTACATGGAGCCTGGCCCATACCGATACATGGACCGCAGCCGCATTCCAGAACGCGGGCACCTGCTTCCAGGAAGATAGACAGCAGACCGTCATCAGCCAGACGTTTTAAAATCTGACGGGATCCCGGGGAAATTACCAGCGAAATGTTTTCGTTTACTTTTTTGCCTTTCAGCAGCATTGCGCATTTTGCTAAATCCAGATAGGAAGAGTTGGTGCAGCTGCCGATTGCTACCTGATGAATCGCTTCACCAGCCAGTTCGCTGACTGCCACAACGTTGTCCGGGCTGTGTGGGCATGCCACCATTGGCACCAGTTCATCCAGATTTACTTCGATTGTTTTCAGATAAGATGCATCCGCATCAGCAGACAGCGGCTGATATGCCTCTTCTCTGCCCATGGATTTCAGGAATTCTCTTGTGATTTCATCGCTCGGAAAGATGGATGTGGTTGCGCCCAGTTCGGCACCCATATTGGTAATGGTGGCACGTTCCGGCACGCTCAGTGTTTTTACACCGTCGCCGGTATATTCATAAACTTTATTAACGCCGCCTTTTACAGTTTCTTTCTGCAGCACATACAGAATAATATCTTTTGCAGATACGCCAGGACGCAGTTTACCGGTTAAACGAACTTCAATGACTTCCGGCATCTGAATGTAATAACTGCGGCCAGCCATAGCAGCCGCTACGTCTACACCGCCGGCACCGATTGCCAGCATCCCTAAACCGCCGGCAGTCGGGGTATGGCTGTCAGAGCCGATTAAGGTATCGCCCGGTACACCGAAGCGTTCCAGATGCACCTGGTGGCAGATGCCGTTCCCTGGTTTGGAGAACCAGATGCCGTAGTTTTTTGCGGCACTCTGAATAAACAGATGGTCGTCAAAATTTTCCGGCCCGGCCTGCAGCATATTGTGGTCAATATAGGCAACGGACAGTTTTGTTTTTACACGGTCAATCTCCATAGCTTCCAGTTCCAGATATGCCATGGTGCCGGTAGAGTCCTGGGTTAAAGTCTGATCAATGCGCAAACCGATTTCGGTTCCCGGTTTCAGTTCTCCGTCTGTGATGTGACGGCTGATAATTTTTTCTGTTAAATTAGCCACGTTCTCCACAACCCCCTGGAATAATAATATTTTTCAAATCTTCATCTTTGCCTGTACGTACACTTACAATAAATTTCCCGACCAGAAAATGCATTTCACAGTCGGTGATAGCGGTGTTACGGCCGCTTTCATACTGGTTGTCAATCCACGCTTTGATTTTATGCACCAGCGGGTCTTTCTTAGTGATTTTTTCGTCACCCAGGAAGCCGTATTCGGCATTGATCCACGCTGCAATCCCTGCGTTCCCGGAGAACTGGTTGATTGCAATGCGGATTGGACGATTCAGCACTTTCAGGGTATCTACCGAGTTGTAGATGTCTTCGTGTTTCAACAGACCATCGGCATGAATCCCTGCTTTGGTTGCATTGAAATCTTCACCCACAAACGGTGTTTTTGGCGGCACCGAATAGCGGAACTCACGCTCAAAGTAACGGGCAATCTCCGTTAATGCATGGAAGTTCAGCGGATGTTTCGGCTGTTTCAACTGGGTATACTCTACCAGCATCGCTTCCAGCGGTGTATTCCCGGTACGTTCGCCAATGCCCAGCAGCGTGGTGCTGATGCTGGATAACCCGTGCAGCCATGCCGCTGAGGAGTTTGCCACAGCGTAATAATAGTCGTTATGACCGTGCCATTCCAGCTGAGTAGCATGTACACCGGTTTCTTCTTTTACATGATGCACCAGCCCCGGCACCCCGCGCGGGATTGCCATACGGCTGAACGGCTTGCCAACACCCAGTGTATCGCACAGACGAAATTTAATTGGTACGCCTGCGTCCTTCCCCATTTCGTCCAGCGCTTTAATCAGCGGAATAACGAAATCGAATACATCGGCACGGGTGATATCTTCCAGATGGCAGCGAGGACGAATGCCTTTTTCCATAATGTTTGCTGCCGCCTCTAAATACATGTTGAATACTTCTCTGCGGTTTTTGTTTAATTTTCCGAAAATATGGTAGTCAGAGCAGCTCATCAGTACGCCGGTTTCTTTGATGCCCATGCTTGCTGCCAGAGCAATATCATTCGGCAGAGGACGAATCCAGGTGGTAACTTCCGGGAAGCGGTAGTTTAACGCCTGGCAGCGTTCGATTGCTTCTCTGTCACGTTCACTGTAAATAAAGAACTCACTCTGACGGATGATACCGTTTTCGTTATCCATCAGATGCATATAAGTGAAAATATCTTCAATCTGTTTCGGGGTAAACGATTCCATCGACTGCTGCCCGTCACGGAATGTGGTATCTGTCACCCAGATTTCCTCTGGAATATCATAAGGATAGGTTCCTTCAATGAATGCATTCTTGGGGAAATCATCATATGGGAACGCTCCTTTATATAATCTTGGCTCTGTCACTTCCACAGCGCCTTTTGCTGCAAATAAATCCATACGAGTTCCTCCTTCAAAAATAAAAACGCCGAAAAAGAGCAGCATTGTATATCGTGCTACATTTTCCGACGTCATTGTCAGTCCAATTAAGTTCTGCTGTTGTATTTTATTATACTTACAAAAAAATCTTTTACAATAGATTCCCGTAGGAATATTGTATACAGAAACCGTCAACTACTATAGTTTCAGCTGTTATTGATATAATTTTTCTTTGTCCGTTTCTGGACATTTTCAATAAATGCGATGATTTCGGCATCGTTAGGCTGCGATGTTACAGCCTTGTATTGCAGCACAAAAATAAAACCATTTGTCCATTGCAGCCGTACATCTTTATTTGAATACATTCTTAATAATATCTATCCCTGCAATAATCGTACCAATTGAGCTGCCGAGATTTGCCATGACCACAATTAACAGCGTGCGAAGGAAGCGATTATGAAAGAACCCCTTGATACTGAACACATCGGTAGAAATATTATTAATATCCTCCACTTTGGGCTTTCGAATATGCGCCTCCATCAGACCGGCAAACCAGCCGCAGGCCAGCATCGGGTTCAGCGATGAAATCGGCGCTACTACAAAAGCTGTAATGATACTGAGCGGATGCCCCAGCATCAGTGCCGTAAACAGTGCCGCCAGACCGCCATTCCACAAAACCCAGCTCCCTACCTGCTGCAGACCGGTATCAACGCCCTGAACAAAACCATAAGCAATCAGAGCAACGATAAGCACAGGAATCAGCCAACCGATAATTTTGCCGCCTTTCCCCGCAGGTGGAACCGTTCCGATTTCTTCCATGTTCTGTTCTTTGAAAATTTCTTTAGTTACACCAGCTACGTGTGCACCGCCTAATACTGCCACAACCTTTTTCCCCGGCGCATTTTTTATTTTATTTGCCAGGTACTGATCTCGTTCATGCAACAGAATGTCAGCAATTTTCGGAAATTCATCCTTCATGTTTGCCATAGCGCCTTCCAGCATATCTTTCTGTAGCAGATTGTTAATCTCTTCATCAGTAATTTCATTTTCGTCTTCGTCATCCAGCGCAAAAAACAGATTCAAAATCAAATCAAATTTCTCTTTCAGATTCATTTTGCGCCAGATACGCATGAATGTTGTCTGAATGCTACGGTCCGCCAGCACCAGTTCCGCACCGGTTTCTTCTGCCGACCGAATCCCCTGAATCATTTCCTGCCCCACATTGGTATCCAGTTGTTTCGCCAGTTTGTTCTGATAGGAACTCAACACCAAATTGGCCAGCATAAAACCAACTTTGCCATCTTTAATAACTTTGGTCAGGTCGGTATCAGACCACTTCTTTGGATTTTTTATATTGTTATAACGGTCCTCGTCCAGTTCCACGCAGACGCTGTCCGGCTGTTCCCGATCGATGACTTCTTTTACCAGTTCTGCACTTGCTTTCGATACATGCGCGGTGGCAATCAGGATTAACTCCTTGTCCTGATACTGCACCCTGGTAACATATTCTTCCTCCATTATCCTGTTGCTCCTTTTCTTCTACGGATTTTATATCTCGTCTGATTTATTATAATCGTTTTTGCAATGTCCTGCAACTTGTTATT
>JAFYPD010000008.1 GCA_017547685.1 Peptococcaceae bacterium | reverse complement strand
GCTGGGAGAGCACCTGCCTTGCAAGCAGGGGGTCAGCAGTTCGATTCTGCTTATCTCCACCATATGCGGAAGTGGCTCAGTGGTAGAGCATCGCCTTGCCAAGGCGAGGGTCGCGAGTTCGAATCTCGTCTTCCGCTCCAGTAAAAAGCAGATTCTTCGGAGTCTGCTTTTTTGTTTTGCCAGAAATCATTTCTGTCTGTTCTGGCATCGGCGGGTACCGGTTATGCCTGTTTTTTTACCATTGATGTAAAACCTATAGACGAATTCCTTCAAATCTGGTATGATAAAAGAGGAAATATCATACGGGGCGTAAAGGGCTCCGCAACATTAGAGGAGGCGTTGACCATGAAACATATGAAACAGATTTGCCTGCTGCTGGCCGTACTGGCCTGTTTCTTCCTGCCGGCCGCTGCCTTTGCGGAAGAGGCACCGGTACCAGCCATTCAGGTACAGTTAAACGGCGAAACTCTGCAGTTTTCCGATGCCGCACCGGTGAATGAAAACGGCCGGGTGTATGTGCCGTTCCGTGCGGTATTTGAGGCACTGGATGCAGAGGTTGATTACCGCGCCGAAGATGGTCTGATTATGGCCGAAAAAGAAGGTACCAGCGTAACCTTCAAAGTAAATGAAAGTGCTGTTAGCGTAGACAACGGGACTGAAAATGAAATTACCATTGATGCACCGCCGTTTATCCGTGACGGCCGTACCTATGTGCCAGTCCGTTTTGCGGCACAGACATTCGGGCTGACCGTTGGCTGGGATTCTACGCTGCAGACCGTTGTAATGCTGGATAAAGCAGCGCTGAAAGAAGCGGCCAGAGGCCAGTATACCATCATGGACAGCTGCATGGAATACAGTAAATCCTTCAATGAAAAACCGCTGCAGGTAGATGGTGACATTCAGTTTGATATGCAGGTTGCAAATGGCAGCGGGGAAGATGCCAGGATGATTCCTGTGACAGGCTCTATGGCTCTGGATGGTATCAGTACCGTGGATACAGCCAGCATGGATATGGCTGTGAAACTGGATCTGGCCAGCCTGCAGACAGCACTGGAAGAAGCAGGTTCTCTGACTGACGAGGACAAAACTGTGATGGAACAGCTGAAAGCCTTTGATATGCAGGTGATTGCAAATCTGGAAACCGGGAAAGTCTATATGAAATCCGGTATGTTTGCATTGGCTGGTATGGATGGCACAGCGTGGTATATGATGGATCTGAATGAAATGATAGCCGGCGCCGGTATGGATCTGAAAGCTCTCATGGAAGCCGCAAAAGGTACCAGCTATGAAGCATATATGATGACCATGATTGATACCCTGCCTGTGGACGATGCGCTGTCCTGCGCAATGCTGTTACAGACGGTAACCCAGTATCAGGACAGTCACTTCCAGAAAGTGGGGAACAACTATGTATCCTCGATGAAACAGGAGGCCGCAGGGATGACCACCGCCACCAGCCTGACCATCAAAACCAACGGCAGCGATGTAACCGGCTGGCAGGAAGCGATGAGTATGTATCTGGGCACTGCACCGCTGATGACTGTAAAAGCGGATCAGACCGGCAGTAAAACAACCATGACCATGACAATGAACATGGAAGGGATGATGACGATGAACCTGTCCGGTACCATGAACTGCACAGCAACTTCTGAACAGCCGCTGGCAGCACCGCCGGCAGGGTCTGTCATCATGGATATGACAGCAGATATGATGAGCGAAGCTGCATAATCGGGACTTTGTATAGAATGAGTGAACGAGTCTGTTTCTGATAGAACTTCAGAGACAGGCTCGTTTTTTGCTGCGTGCGTTCTGTTTAACAAAACGTTAACATTTCTGCAATAAATAGATGGCAATATGCGGCAGGTTTTGTCATTTCTGCCCATTCTACCAACAGTCGATTGCAGTTTTGTGGCCTCTGCGCTAAGATAAAGTCAGGAGGTGAGACATCATGTATGAACTGGATAAGGAAAAATTCGGGCAGTTTGTTGCAGAACTGCGAAAAGAGAAGGGATATACCCAAAAGGAACTGGCTGAGCGGTTGTATCTGTCGGATAAAGCAATCAGCAAATGGGAACGGGGGTTAAGTATGCCGGATATCTCTGTGCTGGTTCCTCTGGCAGATATTCTGGAGGTGACAGTAACCGAACTGCTGGAAGGCAGGCGTATCAGCAAAACAGATTCTATGGATGCCCGGCAGGTGGAAACACTGGTACAAAAGGCGATTCGTTTATCGGAAGAGGATTTACGTCAGCGTGGTATTGCGGATAGAAACTGGGTTGGGATTCTGGCTCTCTGTTTCTTGATTGCCTGCGTGGAACTGCTGGTAATAAACCATATAGGCTACACATGGGAACAGATGGAGGCCGATTATCTGTTTGCTGCAGAACTGCTGTTTGTTTTGATTGGGGCCTATTTCTGTATTGGCGTGAAAAAATATCTGCCGACTTATTATGATGAAAACAAGGTTTCTGTGTATTCTGACGGTTTTCTGCGCATGAATATGACAGGCGTGTATTTCAATAACAGGAACTGGCCGCATATTGTGCGCGCCTTGCGAATTTCTACTATGACGGTGCTGGTCGGGTATCCGCTGCTGTGTGTTCTGTTTACGACCTTCCTGCCGGGGTATTGGCCGATGATAAAAAAAGCAGTATTTTTAATTGTGATACTAGGCAGCCTGCTTGTTCCGCTGTATGTTGCGGCAAGAAAATATAAATGAGAGAAAATCCAGAAATGATGTGCTGTTATTTCTGGATTTTTCTATGCGCGCAGGGCTGCTGCTTTCTGTATACAATGCCCTTTTCCGCAACTTTTCATTGTAATTCGTGTGTAAATTCTGCATAATAGAGGTAAGAAGCATGATAAGAAAAGAAGGTGAGCAATATGGTTGACGAATTACAACTGATTATGGAGCAGAATGTGATCTCAGAATTCTTTCTGAAACAGCCTGCTTTGTTACTGCGCCGGGCAGAAGGACAGCACGAGGATTTGAAATACGGGATGGTTGCCCTCTTAGAGCGGGAGGAAGCGTGGAACTGCGCGGATGTGCTGCAGCTCTGCATGGAAATCTGCCCGCAGTGGTACGAGGAAGCGCCGGAACAGGGATGGCTGGAATACACCTACTGGCATATTATCAGCTGGTCGTATCCGGACAGTGTGATGATGGACTTCCCGCAGCAGTTTGAAGCGGGCACCAGCTTTTTTATCCGGGTGCTGCGCTGTATGCTGGATTACACAGGGGCCCACAAGGAATTTAATCCGTTTACCGATTTTGAATTTCTGGATTTGACCACCCTGCCGGACCATGTCATCAAAGAGGAATATGAACGGTTTTTATATTATTTCCGTAAGTATTATCTGTATGAGCTGATGTACATCGGCAAAGAGATTTTCTTTTTCAACACATTGAGTCATATTGCCGGGGTGCACTATGTGGCCATGCATGTGGCACGGCAGCTCAAAGAGGCCGGTGTGCCAATCGACCTGCCGCTGGTAAGCGGTGCGGCCGTGGGCCACGATATCGGGAAATTCGGCTGCAGGCCAGGTGAGATGCGCCGCATGGCCCATCTGCATTATTACTATACCGGCCAGTGGTTTGACGAGAAAAACATGCCAACCATCGCTCATATTGCGGTCAACCATTCCACCTGGGACTTAGAGCTGGAAAACCTGCCGCTGGAATCTCTGGTGCTGATTTACGCCGATTTCCGTGTGCGGCGGGAGGAATGTGATGCGCCGAAAGAAAAGATGGGCATCTTCACATTAAAAGATTCCTTTGACATTATTCTAAGCAAGCTGGAAAATGTGGATGCGGCAAAAGAACGGCGCTACCGCTATGTTTACGCCAAGCTGAAAGACTTTGAGGATTACATGGAAAGTCTGGGTGTGAACACCGATTTCAGCACCCGGCATCTGACACCGTTACAGCACAAGGATATTGCGCTGGTGGATGCCCAGGAATCTATCATCAATTTTAAATTTATGGCCATCCGCCACAATATCTGGCTGATGGAATTTCTGAACACGGAAACCTCCTTCGGCACACTGCTGGAGGCCGCCCGCAGCGAAAAAGACTGGAAGAACACCCGCGCCTACATTCATATTTTTGAAGAGTACTATACCTACATGACCCAGCGGCAGAAGAGCATGACATTAAATTTCCTCTATGAACTGCTGATGCACCGCGAAGGGGATATCCGCCGCCAGGCGGCATCGCTGATGGGACGTATCATTGTGCGGTACGACGAAATCTACCGCAAGGAGCTGCCGTGTGATGCGGTGCTGCCGGTTGGTCAAACCACCTCGCTGAGTTTATGGCAGAAATATCTGCAGATGATTGTGGTGCCGGATCATAAAATCACCGAGCGGCACAAACGCTGGATGGGCTATGCGCTGAAAAATATAGTGACGGCGGTGCTGGATGATAACGCAAAAGACGAGCGCTATGATTATCTGGACGTGCTGCTGTATTATTACCATGATTCCCACTGGGACGATGAAATCTGCTTTATTCTGATGGATACGCTGATTTCCGTGCCATTGCGCCGCTGCGAACCATATCAAATTCAGGAACTGCTGGATTTCACCCGCAACAGTTTAGCGCGCAAAAATCTGGAAATTCAGGCGGCTTCCCTGCGGTTTATGGAATATCTGGCAGGCCAGAGCAGCTTACTGCGCAGCCAGACACAGCAGATTACCGATATGCTGGCAGCTCTGCCAGCTAATCTGCCGGTGGGCCTGCGGTATAACATGCGCAAAATTTATGAGATTCTCGGCCTGACCGAACAGGCGGAAGCCCTGCAGCTCACCGTGGAGGAAGAACAGCAGGCGGCGGCCGAACTGTTCCTGGAAAACCAGAAGGTTGCCACACCTTGGATGCTGAAAATGACCAACATCGATTTCCTGCTGGAAGTGGCCCGGCATCGCTCCATTTCGCTGTTACAGGCAGCCAGCCATCTGTCCAATATTTTAAAAGTGGGCGAGCGCATCAGCGTGCGCCACAGAGCAGGGCAGGGGCTGGTGGATATCGCCCCGCTCTTAACACCGGAACAGTGCAATGAACTGGTGATTGAGCTGACCAAAGGGCTGGAAATCGGCGAGTATGAATTCTCCAAATATATTCCGGACTATCTGGGGCAGATTGCCCTGTATCTTCCGCCGCAGGAACTGGATGAAATCATTCAGGAATTACAGAAACTGCTGCGCAATGCCAATAATCGAGTGGTGTCGGTGGCGCTGAATACACTGGGTGTCATTCTGGAGTATTATCCAGACTATCAGCAGCGGTATGGCGAAACCAGTGAAGAGATTAACAATCGCCGCCGGATGATTCTGGGCATGCTGCTGAGCGGGCTGTCCAGCTATGAGGAAGAAGTCAGCTCGGAAGCCTTTATCGTGCTGGGGCACCAGCTGTTTGGTTCCAGACGGCTGAGTCTGGAACAGAAATACGAAATCTTTTTCCTGGTGTACAAGCGCATGCTGATTCTGATTCACGGCAAAGAGATGAGCGGCCTGGCCTTTTTCAACCGTGCCGGTTCGCTGAATCATATTTACCGGTTTATTTCCGATTATCTGATGGAACACGAAAAATTTGATGTGCCGGAGCTGGACCGCGTTGCCTTCTTCCCGGGCACCTTTGACCCGTTCTCGTCCAGTCACAAGGGCATTGTGCAGGAAATCCGCAATCTGGGCTTCCAGGTGTATCTGTCGCTGGATGAATTCTCCTGGTCCAAAAAAACACAGCCTCGCATGACACGGCGGCAGATTATCGTCATGTCGGTGGCCGACGAGGAGAATGTGTACCTGTTCCCGGACGATATTCCGATTAACATTGCCAACGACCGTGATATGGCAAAACTGCAGGATCTGTTCCCGAATAAAGAGGTGTACATTGTGGTGGGCAGCGATGTGATTCTGAATGCATCGTCGTACAAAGCGGAGCCCCATCCGGGGTCCATTCATCAGTACAACCATGTGGTATTCCGCCGGGCACAGAGCAATATGGCCGAACTGACGGAAGAAACAGAAAAACAGATGGAAGAGACCGTGCGCCGTGCAGTCAAAGGCGACCTGATTTATCTGACCCTGCCGACCTATCTGGAGGATATCAGCTCCACCAGAATCCGGGAAAATATTGACTGCAACCGCGATATTTCTAATTTAATCAGTCCGCTGGCACAGAATTATATTTATCATTACGGCCTGTATCTGCGGGAGCCTCAGTATAAACCAATTCTGCAGGCCAAACATATCAAGTTTGATTTCGTCACCGAGGAGAGTTCGCAGGATGTGTACCAGCTGCTGGTCAGCTTTGCCCACAACGACAGGATTATGGAAGTGCTGTCGGAACACTGGAAAAAGCCGGGTGCCCTGCTGACCCTGCTGAAAGACAGCAGCCAGAACAGTAAAGTGATGGCCTTCGCGCTGTCGTACACCATGGAAACCACCGATATGTACAACGTATTTCAGGATGCCGATATCGTGGGCTGGCTGCGCAACCGCACCTTCGGCAGAATCGCTGTGCTGACCGGCATTTATCAGCTGCCGGATGCGCCGGTGAAAAATGCGGAACAATTACTGCTGACCGAAACACTGGCCTGGTATTTAGAGCAGGATTACGGCTATTCCATCTATCTGGGGCCGCCTGTGAAAGAAACAGAGGACGTTCTGCGCCGTCAGGGCTATCTGCAGGCTGCCATGCCGACAGACCCAAACGTGCTGTATGTGGTGGATATGCGCTCGCCGCTGACCTTACAGAAAAATATTGAAACAACCATAAAAGAACCATTCAACCGCAGTGAACGGCTGCTGGCCGTGGTGGAACAGAGCCACCGCCGGCTGCAGGAAGTGATGACCACCCTGTATCCGGGCAATCTGGTACTGTCCATCGATGCCGGTATCATGCATCATAAAATGCTGCAGAAAATCACCAGGGCCAACCAGGTGCCGAATGAGCCGCTGCCGGTCCGCAAACTGGGCAAAAACATGTGTGTGCCGTTCGGCAAGCTGCTGCGCGGCATGGTGGTGCCGAACACCGTCACCAAAACACTGCACAGTGAAAAAGTGTACGACGGCGACATCAAAACCTTCAGCATTCAGAATTTCCCGTTCTATTCGCCGCTGGAAAACCAGGTGCGCACCATTAAATCCTTTAATCGTCCGGTCATTCTGGTAGATGACCTGCTGCACAAAGGCCATCGCATTCGCGGATTAGAGCCGATTCTGCGCCAGGAGGAAGTGGAGATTGACCGCATGGTGGTCGGTATCCTGTCGGCGCGGGGCAGAGACCTGATGGCAGTGCGCAGCTGCCCGGTGGAGAGCGCCTATTTCCTGCCGCGGCTGAAAGGCTGGTATGTGGAATCCACCCTGTATCCGTTTATCGGCGGGGATATGGTGGCCCGCAGCGAAGAGACCGATGCCAACCTGATTCCGTCTATCAACTTTATTCTGCCGTATGTGGTGCCGAGCTACATGCGCGATGTAGAGCGCGACGCCCTGTATTACTTCTCGCTGACCTGCCTGCAGAATGTGCGGGATATTTTAAAGGTGCTGGAAGAAGAATATCAGCAGCTGTTCGGACGCAGACTCACGCTGGGTCGCTTAGGCGAGGCCATTATTTCACCGCGATGTCCGGACCGCGGAAACTGTGGCAGATATGATAAAAACATTGCCGCATCGGTTTACGTGGAGGACGACATTCAGAAACTGGTTCGGCTGCAGAGTATCATGGCGTAATTTTTCGTCTTGACCCGGCCTCTTTTCTGTTTTTCGAAAAACTTTTAAAAAATTTTTGAAAAAACTGTTGACAACACACCCCGTTGTGCGTATAATGATTCTTGTTGGTCGCCGGGGTGTGGCTCAGTTTGGTAGAGTACGTGGTTTGGGACCATGGGGCCGGGGGTTCGAATCCCTCCACCCCGATCAGCAAAAGCCGTTCAGAAGAGCGGCTTTTTTCTTTTTCTGCACACTGGAGGACTGCTGCACGGTTTGGTTCGTGAGACAGTCCTTTTTGTATCCCTGTCTGAAAATTGACGGAAAACGGCACGGGCTGTTGAATTCTGACACGAATAACGGTACAATAACAGACAGGATAAAAATATAAGAGGAAGGTTATAAAAATCAGGTGAACTGTATGGAACAGGAACGTTTACAGAAATATCTGGCTTCCGCCGGGGTTGCATCCCGCCGGGCCAGCGAAACATTGATGAAAGAAGGCCGGGTATCGGTCAACGGGAAAATTGTAACCGAGCTGGGCACCAAAGTGACTCCCGGTGTGGACAAGGTGCTGGTGGACGGCAAACCGGTACAGCAGGAGGAAGAACTGGTATATATCCTGATGAACAAGCCGGCTGGCTATGTGACTACCGTAAAAGACACCCACGACCGCATGACCGTGATGGATTTATTAACCGATGTGCCGTACCGGGTGTTTCCGGTGGGCCGTCTGGATTTTGAAACCGAAGGGCTGCTGCTGTTGACCAACGACGGCGAGTTTGCCTACCGCATGACCCATCCCAAATTCAAGATGGTGAAAACCTACGTGGCAACTGTGCAGGGTAATGTGACCGACGAGCGTCTGGCCATGCTGCGAAACGGCGTGCAGCTGGAGGACGGCATGACCGCACCGGCTCAGGTAAATATCATCCGCCGGGAAAATCACAAAACGGTAGTGGAAATCGCCATCCATGAAGGGCGGAACCGTCAGGTGCGCCGCATGTTTAAAGCGGTGAAAAACCCTGTGCTGGAATTAAAACGCATCTCCATCGGCCCGCTGACACTGAAAGGTGTTGGCGTTGGCGAGTACCGCTATCTGCAGGGCGCTGAGCTGAAAAAAACGGGTCAGCGGCTGGGCCTGCATCTCACAGACAGCCGGGGGACGAATTAAATGAAACAGATGAAAACAAATGCGCCTATGCAGCATCAGATGATGCTGATTGCGGCTATCGCACTGGGGGGCTTTCTGTCATTATATAACTCGGTGGCGCTCAATGTGGCCATTCCGACCTTTGTAAAAGTATTTGATACCGATTTAGGCATGGTGCAGTGGATTATGATCAGCTACACCTTAATGATGGGTGTATTAAGCCCGACGGCCGGTTATTTTGCCGATAAATTCAGCTGCCGCAATCTGTTCAGCTTCAGTATGCTGGGCTTTGCCGTACTTGCCGTGATTTCCGGATTCTGCAGCAATATTTATCTGATGATTGCGGTAAGATTGGTTCACGGGGCGCTTGCAGCCTTTATTGTGCCGTGTTCCATGATGATTATTTATCAGTTTGTGCCCTATAAACAGCGGGCCGCCTTTCTGACCCTGCAGAGTATGGCCATGAGCAGCGGGCCGGCCATCGGGCCGGTGCTATCCGGTATTTTGTTAACCTGCGTAAACTGGCACTGGGTATTCTGGCTGAATGTGCCGCTGGCGCTGTTTACCGCCTGGGCTGTTTATAAAGGCGTTCCGTATGAAGTGCGCAGCCAGAAGGACAAGCTGGATTATTTAAGCTTTGTGTACGTGATTTTCGGCAGCGTGCTGTTTTTATTAAGCTTTAACCAGATGGAAGTATGGGGCATTCGCTCTCCGGGGGTATGGCTGATGATGGCTTCCGGTATTCTTTTAGTGGCGCTCTTTGTACGCAGATGCTTAAACAGCAGCCATCCGGTATTAAATTTCCGTGTTCTGGGAACCAGAGATTTTACCATGGCACTGATTATTAACAGCTGTATCAGTATGGCGCTCTGTTTAGTGCCATTTGTACTGGCCATTTATTTTCAGGACATCCTTGGCTATACGCCTATGATGTATGGGCTGATTCTTCTGATTCCTGCCGTATTTTCCATTGCCGGCGGCCCGCTGGCCCAATGGCTTTACGAGCGCGCTGACAGTAAAAAAATCATTCTGGCCGCCATGCTGCTGTTAGCAATCGGCAGTTTAATGCTGAGCCGCACCACACTTGCAACCTCGCTTCTGGTGGTAATCTTCTGGCTCTGCTTCCGCTATTTAGGCATCGGGCTGTCGTCCATGCCCATTACCGACTACGGTATGAGTTCGTTAAACCGTGAAGAGGCAGGGCATGGCACATCCTTAATCAACTGGTTTAAAATGATGGCCACCAGTTTATCGCTCAGTGTATTTACGATGGTGATGAACATGCGTGTGGAATATTACAGTGAAACCATGAATCGGATGACGGCTCAGATGAAAGGCATCGACGATGTGTTTTTCTATTCCGGGCTGATTCTGCTGTTTAACGTAGTAATGACGCTTACCTTAAAAAACGGGCGCAATCTGTAAATCGTCACAATATACAGACATTTTTTACAGCTGGCATGTAATTACTGCCAGCTGTTACTTTCTGCTTGAAAACTGCGCATAGAGTTGATATAATGTTAGAAATAAGACAATAGGCCTTTAAGCCGGTCCTGTGAGGCTGGCAAGGTAAACATATACAATGCAGCGGAGCCGGTGCGTGGGGTTCGTATGCGCTGATACTGTTTTTTACCGGGCCGGTCTGTGCCCGGTTTTTTTATTGTCTTCCATCTGCAGCAATGATACAATAGAGATACCGCAAATAAAACCAATCCACTGCAGCAGAACATATGGAAACAACATGCAGAAACACACTGCAGAAACGTAATAAAGAACAGAAACTGTTCGGTTTCAAGGAGGTACTTATATGCCAATCGCAAAGAAAGACCTGATTCACCTCAGCGACCTGACTGTGGATGAAATCTATCAGATTTTCAGCAAAGCACAGGAAATGAAACAGGTGCTGGCAGGGGATGACAAAAAACATCCAATCCTGCGCGGGAAATCTGTCATCAATCTTTTCTACGAAAACAGCACCAGAACCAGATCGTCCTTCGAGTTCGCAGGGAAATATCTGGGTGCGGATGTTGTAAACATCAACACAAGCAGCAGCAGTGTTATGAAAGGGGAATCGCTGAAAGATACAGCGCTGACCCTGGACCGTCTGAATCCGGACGTTATTGTAATGCGTCATGGTGCCAGCGGTGCCCATGAAATTCTGGCGAGCCATGTAAAGGCAAGAGTGATCAACGCAGGGGACGGTGCCCACCAGCATCCAACCCAGGCGTTACTGGACTTATTAACCATTTATGAACATAAAGGCGGCTTTGAGGGCCTGAATGTGGCTATCGTAGGCGATATTCTGCACAGCCGTGTGGCCCGTTCCGATGTGTGGGGCCTGCAGGCTTTGGGCGCAAAAGTGACTCTGTGTGCGCCTCCGACGCTGATGCCGTCCAGAGCAGACCAGCTGGGCGCAGCCGTCAGCTACGATATGGACGAAGCCATCAAGGATGCCGATGTGATTATCATGCTGCGTATCCAGCTGGAACGTCAGAAATCGGGCATGTTCCCGTCCATCCGCGAATATGCGGCATACTATGGTTTAAATGCACAGCGCCTGAAACTGGCCAGACCGGACTGCCTGGTGATGCACCCTGGCCCGATCAACCGCGGCGTGGAAATCACACCGGAAGTAGCCGACGGGGTGCAGGCTGTGATTGAAGAGCAGGTACACAACGGTCTGGCCATCAGAATGGCCCTGTTAGCCATCATGGGAGGTGCAGCAGAATGATTTTACTGAAAAACGGTCATGTAGTAGACCCGGCGCAGAATCTGAACGGCAAGGCCGATATCCTCATTGAAGGGCAGACCATCAAAGCGGTAGGCGAGAACCTGCAGGCAGAAGGCGCACAGGTCATTGATTTAGAAGGCAAAGTCGTGATGCCGGGGTTTGTTGATATGCATGTGCATTTAAGAGAACCTGGCCGCGAAGATAAAGAAACCGTATTAACCGGTACCCAGGCAGCCATCCACGGGGGCTTTACCTCCATCGCATGCATGCCGAACACCACACCGGCAGCCGACAACGAAACTGTAGTGGAGGCGGTATTGTACAAAGCCATGAAAGCCAATCTGGCCGATGTATATCCAGTCGCATGCATCACAAAAGGCCAGAAGGGCGAAGAATTAACCGAAATGCTGCTGTTAAACCGGGCAGGCGCCGTTGCATTCAGCGATGACGGACGCACCGTACAGCACAGCGGGGTGATGCGCCGTGCCATGGATTACAGCAAAGCGCTGAACGGGCTGTTAATCTCCCACTGCGAAGATGAAGACCTGCTGGGCGGCGGGGTGATGAACGAAGGCATCGTCAGCACCGAGCTGGGCCTGGGCGGCATTCCAAACGAAGTGGAAGATTTGATTATCGCCCGCGATTTAATGCTGGCCAAACTGACAGGCTGCCGCATTCACATCGCCCATGTCAGCACAAAAGGCGGCGTGGAGCTGATTAAAAAAGCAAAAGAAGACGGCGTAAAGGTAACAGCGGAGGCAACCCCGCACCATCTGTGCTTAACAGAAGAGGCCGTGCGCGGTTACGATACCAACACCAAAGTCAATCCGCCGCTGCGCCGTGAGGAAGACAGAGCCGCTCTGTTCCAGGCGTTAAAAGACGGCATCATCGACTGCGTATCCACCGATCATGCGCCGCACACCATTCAGGAGAAAGAGGTAGAATATATCTATGCAGCCAACGGCATCAGCGGGCTGGAAACAGCGGCGCCGTTAATCTGGACCAACTTTGTGGCAGCCGGTCAGATGACCATGGAAGAAATGGCAATTGCCATGAGCAAACGCCCTGCTGAAATTCTGGGCATTGAAAAAGGCACCCTGGAGGCAGGCCGCATGGCAGATATCGTCGTACTGAACCCGGATGAAGAAAAAGCGGTAGACCGTGACCAGTTCTATTCCAAAGGCAAAAACACACCGTTCCACGGCACCGTGCTGAAAGGCTGGCCGGAACTGGTGGTAAAAGGCGGCCGGATTGTACTGAATCAGGGCGTATTATGCTAAGCTAAGAGGAGTGTACGCAGCAATGAACGATAAACTAATCGTAGCACTGGACTATGCAACAGAACAGGACGCCATGGCCCTGGTAAATCAGCTGGGCGATGCAGTGAGCTACTACAAAGTAGGCCTGGAACTGTTTTTGAACACCAGAGGCAGTGTGATAGATTTACTGAAAGCGCAGAATAAAAACGTATTTCTGGATTTAAAATTCCACGACATTCCGAATACCGTGGCACAGGCTGTGGCATGGGCCGCATCCCTGGGGGTGGATATGTTCACCCTGCATTCCTCCGGCGGAGAGGAAATGATGCGCAAAAGCGTGGAAACCGTGAACGAAACCTGTGAGCGCCTGAATGTGAAACGGCCGAACATGGTGGGGGTAACCATCCTGACCAGTTTCGACGAGGCAGGCATTGCAAAAGTAGGCTACAAAAACAACATTGCCGACACCGTGTTAAACCTGGCAGGGCTGTGCAAAACATCCGGCATGAGCGGGATTGTATGCTCTCCGCACGAGGCGGCAAACATCAAAGCAGCCTGCGGCAGTGATTTTATCACCGTATGCCCGGGGATTCGCCCGGCATGGGCTGCCGCCGGCGACCAGAAACGCATTACCACACCGGCTGACGCCATCAGAATCGGTGTAGACTATATGGTAGTCGGCCGTCCAATTACCAAAGCGGAACATCCGTACGAAGCAGCATTGAAAATTATAGAAGAAATCGGGGGCGTAACCAAATGAGTTTAACACACGATGAAGTAATGAACATTTTAAAAGAAACAGGCGCGCTGAAAGAAGGCCATTTCCGTTTAACATCCGGGCTGCACAGTGACCACTACGTACAGTGCTCTCAGCTGTTAAAATACCCACGCATCGCGGAAAAAATCTGCAGCGCATTGGCAGAAAAATTTGCAGACAACAAACCTGATATCGTAATCGGGCCTGCGATCGGCGGCATTCTGGTAGCTTACGAAGTAGCTCGCGCACTAGATGTACCAGCGATGTTTGCAGAACGCCAGGAAGGCGTTATGACCCTGCGCCGCGGCTTCAGCGTAGAACCGGGCCAGAAAGTGCTGATTACCGAAGACGTATTCACCACCGGCGGCTCCGCACAGGAAGTAGTAGAACTGGTACAGAGCATGGGCGGCAATGTGATTGCGGCGGCATCCATCATTGATAGAACTGCCGGCAATACCGTAAAACTGAAAGTGCCATTCCAGAGCTTAATCAAATTTGAATTCCAGACATACGATCCAGAAGACTGCCCGATGTGCAAACAGGGCATTCCAGCTGTAAAACCGGGCAGCAGACCAGACAAAAAATAAGCAGACAGCTGCGTTGACATCTATACGGCATTGCCGTATAATAGATGTAGAAAAAGAGTCGCCCGTAAAGCATGACGGTTTCTCTTTTAGTTAAAAGAAAACAATGGTATCAACGATAACACCGCTATTCTCGACCAAAAGACTAGGCGGTGTTTTTCGTTTGTCCGAAAACAAACTACTTATTGAAGATACCATTGAGAAATTCGTAAATTGTGATGATAGATGCTAATACTGTTAAAACCGTTACGAAATCCATTGGTATCCCTCCTTGCAAATTAGTCTGCGTTCAAGCTCAACGCAGCTTTGGTTTGTTTGGAGAAACCGCCATTACCATCTAAGGCAACTCATACTGTGAGTATAACATAAAGCGAACAAATGTTCAATATATTCTGAACGTTAAAAATATTATCGAAGAGATGGCAGCTGTTTGAACGGAATGGCTGTCATTTTCAGTTATAGGCAGAATGTAGCGCCGCTGCTACGTAGAAATATTTTAGATAGTATAACTTTAGGTGCGGAAAATCAGAGGCTGGGCTGGTTAAGGGGAAAATGCGGTATTCATTTTTGTAAGACAGTGCGGTTGTTTGGGTTTTGTACCTCGTAAAGCCGTAGTATAAAAAATGATCTAAATGAGTCGTGATGCCGAGGAGGGTTTCGCAGCTTATAAGGAGTTGTACGATAAAAATATTTCGCTTGTATTTCTGAAGGAGCTGCATATTAACACAGACACATTACAGAAAAGCGCTGGAATCTGGTGTGCCGATGACAGGCACGAATGTGGAATTTATTCTGGAAGGTGTCAACAAATATCTGATGGCACTGGCAACGGAACAGATTCGGCTCGCATTCGCACAAGCGGAGAAAGAAGTGGATGACCTGCGTAAACGAACTAGTGAGGGGCTGAAAACAGCCGGAGATAATGGCAAACAGATAGGGCAGCCGAAAGGTGCAAAACTGACAACGAAAAAAAGTATAGAGAAGAAACAGCTTATGCGGAAACATTGTGTGGATTTTGGTGGCAGTGTTCCAGACAAAGAGATGCTGGATATGCTGAAGATTAATCGTAATACGTATTACAAATACAAAAGGGAATTGAAGGAAGAGTTTTGTTTATAAGAGTGATAGCAGGGGTTAGATGTGGCTCTTGCTTTTTTATTGGAGCAGGGGGGGTAGAATAAAAACTTGTACGTTTTTAACGGATGGTTATATAGGGATATGTTGATTTTAGCAAACGGGATACTGGGATAATTGTTTTCTAATATTTAAGTATGATATAATTTAGCAAAAAGGTGATAGGGGGTCTTTTTATGCGGTTAAATAAAAAAATTGTTGTGTATACATCATTGCTATTAGTACTTTTAGCAGTAGCACTCATTTTTGAAACGTGTTTTGCTACGTTGTTTTCAGGTTTGTTTTGTAGTGGCATATTTGTTGTAATAGTAGCGCTTATGACCTATTTTGATAGCAAACGTAAATTGCAATTTGAATATATAGATAGGTTGCTTAAAATACATGCAAAGTTAATTAAATTCAAACCGTATAAAACAAATCGTGTTGAATCCAGTTTAAGTGCTATAAAATCAATTTTTGATAATGATATTACGATGCTCGGATACATTATTCATGACTATGATGCATTTAGCTTAAAAGAAACCAAAAAATTTAGAGAATCTTATGAGATACTACTGAAATTAAGAAATGATTCGCAAAATTTAGTAAACTCGACTTTGGCTATGTATGAATTAGAGAGTCAAGAAGAATTTATACAAAAAAACTATAATATCCTTGAAAATAAAATAATAGAATGGAAAGAATATGTCGACGGTAATGGTATGTATACACGAAATATCATTGCCGAAACAATATTAAAAAATGTCAATGACTTAATGCAGTCGCATAATAGAAAAATATTAGATTTTACGCGGTTTTTTGAAGCTGTTAAAACTTTTTTTCAGAAATATAAAGTTAGAAAAATCAACTTGATTCTGTTATATTTTATCGGTTTATATTTGGGTTTTTATGCAACTTTGGTGTATTGTACAGATTCTGCTCTGGATGTAACAAAAGAAATTAAGATGATAGATGATTGGTTAACGTATATTCCAACGGCCTTAACACTTATTTTAGCATTCACATTATCTTTAGAAAACAAAAATACAAAGGTATCCGTAGTTTGTAATGGTATAGCCATGTTATTGTGTTTGGGCGCCATTTTTTTTAATAGCGTTGATTTTTGGGCAAAGTATGGTACTATTGTAGGCTTATATTTTACGGTACTCGGTACATGTATTGTGCCTAGAAAAAAATAATTGAAAGGAAGTGTTAATTAATGCTGAATAATCATGATAAAGAAATAATATCCGAGATTACGGATTTTAATACATTAACTCTTGTATCAGCCACATACACGGTATATGAAAAATTATGTACTAAAAAGCCTATTTCTCAAAAAGAGTTTTATAATGTTTTTGAAAAGAATTATGAGCTATTTTATGAATTATTATACAAAGAAAATGCGGAATAGATTATTCTTGTATAGTAGGATAAAACTATATATAATATTGTTGAACTAGAACAGTCATAATCCAACAATCATTTCACTCTATGTCCCGGTGCAAACCCGTTCATCCTGTTTTGTGCGAAACTGTTCATCGTTTTCTGCCGAGCAGCCTGAACTGTAACCACTGAAATTTAAGACCTTGTAGAGTGAAAATCATCCTCTGCAGGGTCTTTTTTGTTGCCTGAAAATCCGATGGTTGAGCTGTTTTTCAATTGCTGGCTGGTTCGGTCTGGCTGAGCAGGCTGGAGCTGGTCGGTGTGGATATGGACGGATGGAAGGAAATATAAAGGATGAAGCGTTTGCCCCGAAAAAGGATGAAGGGGCGTGCGAGGGGATATTACAAATTTAACGCTCTCACAGGAAAGAGATTTTCTGTGAGAGCGTTTTTATATTGCTGGATTTGTAAAACCTTATCATGCCAGCTATTAACAGAATCACTTTATTCGTCAAGATGATTTGCAGTTTGCGGTTTCCGTTGCACAATCCGGGGAGCCTCATGTATAATATATAAAACTATCAATCTGGAGGTACAAACTATGGGTGCTGTATTATTGACTGCGCTGGGGGTAGGCGGGGCCACCGTTTTCGGTGCAGTTCTGGGTGTCATTTTCAAAAATATTTCTCACAAATTCAGTGATATTGTGTTGTCGTTTGCAGCCGGTGTTATGCTGGCTGCCGCCGTGCTGGGCCTGATTCTGCCCTCAGTGGAATACGGGGGAAAATCCGGCCTGGTTGTGACCATTGCCGGTATTTTTACCGGCGCGCTGGCCTTGAATCTCATTGACCGGCTGGTGCCCCATCTGCACCGGATTACCGGTACCGACATTGAAGGGCACGAGAACAATGCCGGTTTCAACAAAGTGCTGCTCTTCGTCACCGCAATCGCCATTCACAATCTGCCCGAGGGCATTGCTGCCGGCGTTGGCTTCGGCTCGGGCAATATTGCCGATGCCCTGATGATTGCGGGCGGCATTGCCCTGCAGAACATCCCCGAGGGCCTGGTAATCATCGGGCCGATGCTAAGCTGCGGAATCCCTTTAAAACGGGCGTTTCTCATTGCTATGTTCACCGGTTTTATGGAAGTGGCCGGCACGCTGCTGGGCTACTTTGCAGTCAGCTTCTCCGCGGCCATTCTGCCGTTTGCCCTGGCCTTTGCCGGCGGCACCATGCTTTATGTCATCAGCGACGAGATGATACCGGAAACCCATCACGGCGATACACCAAGCGTTACCTATGCCTTGCTGGCAGGCTTCTGCGTGATGCTGATTACGGATGTCCTTCTGGGATAATAAACGCAGATAAGGATACAAAACAAGAACCGCAGGGAAATAATTCTCTGCGGTCGTTTTTTTGTGTGTTTATGCATTTGTAATCTGTTTCTCGAGCTGACGGATGGCCTCTGCGGAGAGGGAAGGTATAATTTTTGCCACTTCAACCGCTTCATTTATACGTTTCGTTGTATATTCCTCGATAATATCAGACATGGGACACACTCCTTTATACAGAAGCATATTCTTTCAGTTGTAATAGTGTATCATTGGAAATTGCGGGTATTGCCTGTTTAATAACTTCTAGCGGTACACCAGCTTTCAGCAGATTGCTGGCAGTAATCATTTGTTCTTCTCGTACACATTTGTTTTTGTATTCCTCAATGACATCAGACATAACTGTTACCCCCTCGTTAGATTGTTTGTAATAATCTACCTGCCGGATTCATCGGTGCAGAGCACATCCAGAATCACCGAATGGGCGTCCAGATTGCGCAAATAGCGTTGCGTCTGACAATGTTTTACGCATAAATCCGGCTTTTTCAGAATAATCCGGAGAATTTCCTGGCAGGCTTCCGGATACTCCGTCACCTTGTGGAAGAACATATCATCCATCAGGTTTAATCGAGAAACCAGCGCTTTATGTTCTGTTACTGTTTTCAAACATGCATCAATCCTTTCTGTTATGAAACTTCAAAAACAATAGCGGATTGTGTATTATGCTGTGAGTACTATTGTTCTGCGTGTAAGTTTATTATACGACGTGCGGTACTGGTTGTAAAGAATGAATTTGGAAACATCTGGATGTATGATTTGGCAGAATGTGAGTGGCAAAGAATATATTGTTGAAATATGACAGGGGACGTCCCGAAATAATTTATTTTCCTGCACAACCCTGACGAGAAAACAGGAAACAGCCGGGGTGGGATAAATAATACTTTCCTCTGTAGATAAGAGATACGGATAAGCATTTTGGTGTGGTTTCTATTACACAAAATACAACAATATGTGCAAATATAAAATCTGATTGACTTTGTTGAGACAATTTTGTATAATGCAATTATAATTAGTACCATACTAATTTACATCATAAGTTCAAATAACAATTTATTGAATCCGCCATCCTGGATGGCCCACAGTGTGTGGTAAAAAGAGGTCTGCGTGTCGCAGGCTTTTTTTTTACCATAATACGGTGAAGATACATAATAGAATTTTTAGCAGGAGGGGTTGCAAATGCAGGATTATTATTTAGGGTTAGACCTCGGTACTGGATCCCTTGGCTGGGCTGTAACCAGTGAAAATTATGAGGTTATGCGCGCGCATGGGAAAGCCTTATGGGGTGTTCGTCTGTTTGAAACAGCCAATACCGCCGAGGAAAGAAGGGTGTTCCGTACAAACCGGCGCCGTTTAGCGCGTAGAAACTGGCGGCTGGATTTATTGCAGGGATTGTTTGCTGATGAAATTAATAAAGTTGATGATGGCTTTTATCTGCGCTTAAAAGAAAGCCGCTATCTGCCGGAGGATAAGCTGGATGCAGAAGGGAAAACACCGGAACTTCCTTATGCGCTGTTTGTTGATTCCGGTTATACGGATAAAGAGTACCACAAACAGTTTCCGACCATTTATCATCTGCGCAAATGGCTGATGGAAACCGATAAAACACCGGATGTTCGTCTGGTGTATCTGGCATTGCATCACATGATGAAGCACCGCGGACATTTTCTGTTCGCCAATGAAATGAATATCGAAGAAATCAAAGAAGTGCGCGGGACACTGCAACAGATGTTTGACGGCTTAAAAGAGGAAGAACTGGACTTTAAGCTCACACTGGATGATGTTAACCTGAAGAAAATGGAAACGGTTCTGCGTAAAAAAGATGATACAAAATCGGATAAAAAGAAAAAACTGATAAAAGAGCTGGGTGCTTCTTCCACTTGTGAGAAAGAGGTGTTATCGGCAATTACCGGTGGCACTGCAACCCTGAGCAAAATTTTTGAAAATCCGGAGCTGGACCAGACGGAACGACCGAAATTCTGCTTTGCGGATGCCGGATATGATGAATATGCCAGTGAACTGGAAGTAGCCCTTGGTGAACAGTTTGTACTGATTGAGCGTATGAAAGCCGTATATGACTGGTCGGTGCTGGCTGATTTACTGGGCGACAGTACATCCCTGTCTGAGGCAAAGGTTGCACAGTATGAAAAACACAGAACCGATTTACGCTATCTGAAAGACCTGGTAAAAGAACAGCTGGGAAAAGATGCGTACAGAGAGGTTTTTGTAAAAACAGAAGATAAACTGGCCAACTATACCGCCTATATCGGTATGACAAAAATCAACGGGAAAAAACGGGCGCTGGAAGGAAAACAGTGTACCCAGAAAGAGTTTTATGATTTTCTGAAAAAGAATGTGCTGCAAAAAATCAGTGACAAAACCAGAACGGCCTATCTGGAAATGGAACTGGAAAAAGGCACATTCCTGCCGAAACAGGTAACAAAAGATAACAGCGTTATTCCTCATCAGCTGCATTTGTATGAATTAGATAAAATGATCAGCAATCTGAAAGACAGAGTTCCATTGCTGGCGCAGGAAGAAAACCGGATTCGCAGTATTTTCACATTCCGTATTCCGTACTATGTGGGGCCGTTAAACGGTATTCGCAAACAGGACAGCACCACCAACTGGGCACGGCGTAAAACTGATGAAAAGGTTTATCCGTGGAATTTTGAAGATGTGATTGACATAGAGGCCAGCGCAGAACGGTTTATCCGCCGGATGACAAACAAATGCACTTATTTGCCGAAAGAAGATGTACTTCCAAAACATTCTCTGCTGTACAGCAAATTTGAAGTACTGAACGAACTGAACAATCTGCGTATCAACGGAGAGCTGATTTCTGTAGAGTTGAAACAGAATATTTACACAGATTTGTTCCAGCGACATAAAAAAGTAACACAGAAAAAAGTAAAAGATTATCTGGTACGGGCGGGTATTGTGGCTCCAAAAACACAGGTGGATATCACCGGTATTGATGGCGAGTTCAAAAGCAGCCTGGGTTCCTATATTGATTTAAAGGGTATTCTGACCGATTCGGGGCTGGATGAAACTGCAAAAGAACGAATCATTCTGGATATTACCCTGTTTGGAGATGACAAAGCGTTGGTGAAAAAACGGCTTCGCAAACAGTTTTCGAAATTATCGGATAATCAGATCAACCAGCTTGCCAGACTCTCCTATAAAGGCTGGGGCAGATTATCGGGAGAATTTTTAAATGAACTGGCAGCCCCGGCGCCGGAAACCGGCGAGAAATGGACCATTCTGCGGGCTATGTGGGAAACCAACGAAAACCTGATGCAGCTTTTGAGTGACCGGTATGGCTTTATGGCCGCTGTGGAAAAACGAAACGGCAGACAGGAACAGAAAGACATCACCTATCAGATGGTGGAGGAGTTGTATGTATCTCCTGCTGTGAAGCGTCAAATCTGGCAGACCATGCAGATTGTAAAAGAACTGTGTGATGTCCTGAAACAGCCGCCGAAACGGGTTTTTGTGGAAGTGGCCAGAGAAAAAGGCGAAAGCAAACGCACAGAATCCCGCAAAAAGAAACTGCAGGATTTATACAAAGCCTGTAAACAGGAAGAAAAACAATGGATTGCAGAATGGCTGGAACGGCTGGAGAACACAGATGACCACAAACTGCGCAGCGACCGCTTATACCTGTATTATACCCAGCAGGGCAGATGTATGTATACCGGTGAACCAATTGAACTGGCTGACTTGTGGAATAACCAGATGTATGATATTGACCATATTTATCCGCAGTCCAGAGTCATGGACGACAGCCTGAATAATCGGGTACTGGTAAAACGTACGGTTAATGCGGAAAAGAGCGATGTATATCCATTGCCGGACAGCATTTATCAGAAGATGAAATCCACCTGGAAAATGCTGCTGGACAGAGGGTTTATAGAGAAGGAAAAGTATAATCGTCTGGTTCGCAGGGAAGGGTTCAGCAATGAGGAGCTGAGCGGGTTTATTTCCCGCCAGCTGGTAGAAACACGGCAGAGTACCAAAGCAGTTGCCTCGCTGTTGAAACAGGTATTACCTGATACCGAAATTGTATATGTGAAAGCCAATACCGTTTCTCAGTTCCGTCAGGATTTTGGCCTGATTAAAGTGCGCGAAATGAATGACCTGCATCATGCGAAAGATGCGTATCTGAACATTGTGGTGGGCAATGGCTATTACACCAAATTTACAAAAAATGCGGCATGGTATATCAATCAGAATCCGGGGCGTACCTACAACCTGAAAAAAATGTTCACATCGGAATATGATATTGTGAGCAATGGCGAGATCGCATGGAAAGCTGGAGCCGATGGCACCATTGGTACCGTAAAACGCATGATGCAGAAAAACAATATTCTGGTAACACGGAGAAGCTATCAGGTAAAAGGCGGTTTCTTTGACCAGATGCTGATGAAAAAAGGAAAAGGGCAGGTAGCCATCAAAGCCAGCGACAACCGGTTGGCTGGACAGCAGGGGATTGACAAATACGGCGGATACAATAAGGCCACAGGAAGTTATTTTATGCTTGTGGCCTCAGAAGATAAAAAAGAAAATCAGATGCGTACCATAGAGTATGTGCCGCTGTATCTGTGTGGTCAAATTGAAGAAAGTATCGAAGCTGCACTGCGGTATTTGAGGGACGATAGAGGACTGATTAATCCGCGCATTCTGCTGCCGAAAATTAAAATTGATACCCTGTTTAAGGTAGATGGTTTCTATATGTGGCTGTCAGGCCGAACTGGAGATAGATTAGTATTTAAAGGCGCCAACCAGCTATTGCTGCCGAAAGATGTGGAAAAGACGTTGAAAAAAGTTCTGAAATATGCTGACCGTTATAAAGAAAATAAAAATGTGACACTGACTGCCTATGACGGCCTGGAACAGGTACAGCTGGTAGAATTGTATGATGCATTCCTGTATAAATTACAGAACAGTATTTATAAAGTACGGCTGGGTGCTCAGGGTGAAACATTACAGAAAAAACGGGATGCATTTCTGAAACTGACCATGGAAGAGCAATGCCTGGTACTGGCGGAAATCCTGCATCTGTTCCAGTGCCAGAGCGGCGCTGCCAATTTGAAGCTGATTGGCGGGCCTGGAAATGCTGGAATTCTTGTTTTAGGAAATAATGTGCTGAAATTTAACCAGTTTTCTATTATTAATCAATCGCCAACCGGCATTTACGAGCAGGAGATTGACCTGCTGAAACTGTGAGCTGGCGGGTGGTGGTGATTTCCAGCCGCGCCAAACTGGATTACCAGCTGGGGTATCTGGTGGTGCGCGGCGAGGAGACCACCCGGATTCATCTGGGCGAAATTTCCACGCTGATTATAGAATCCACAGCCGTGTCCTTAACCGCTTATCTGTTATCAGAATTAACAAAAAAGAAGATTAAAGTGGTATTCTGTGATGAAAAACGCATTCCGTCGTCAGAGCTGGTCAGCTATTACGGAAGCCATGATACCAGCAGTAAAGTGCGTCGGCAGATTCAGTGGAGCCAGCAGATAAAAGAGGCTGTGTGGACAGAAATTGTAACCGAAAAAATACGGAAACAGAAAATAATTCTGGAACAGCTGCAAAAAACAGAGGCTGAAATGCTGGCCGGTTATCTGAAAGAAATTGCATGGAACGATGCCACCAACCGGGAAGGCCATGCGGCAAAGGTGTATTTTAATGCCCTGTTTGGCATGGAGTTTACCCGCACAGCCGATACGCTGGTGAATGCGGCGCTGAACTACGGCTATACCATTCTGCTGTCGGCCTTTTCCCGGGAAGTGGTGGCCAACGGCTATATCACCCAGCTGGGGCTGTTTCACGACAATGTATTTAATCAGTTTAATCTGGCATCGGATCTGATGGAACCCTTTCGTCCGCTGGTGGACCGCATGGTGGCCGGCATGGAGTTGCAGCAGTTTGAAACAGATGAAAAAATGCAGCTGGTTAACGTGCTGAATCAGGAAGTGCAGATTGACGGAAAAGTGCAATATGTGAACAATGCGGTGAAAGTGTATTGTAAAAGCGTGTTTGATGCACTGAATGAGCGGGATGTATCGCTGATACGGTTTTATCAGATGTCAGATAATGCAGAGAAACAGATAGAAGGGCTGGAATGAGTTACAGATATATGCGAGTGCTGGTATTTTTTGATTTGCCCGTTCTCACAAAAGAGGAGCGCAGGGCCTACACAAAATTTCGGAAATTTTTAATAAAAAACGGATTCCTGATGCTGCAGGAATCGGTATATTGCAAGCTGGCTTTAAACAGCACTGCGGTGAAAGCCATTGTGGAACAGGTGCATAAAAACAGCCCGGCGGAGGGTGTGGTGCAGCTTTTAACTGTGACGGAAAAGCAGTATGCCAGAATGGATCTGATTATTGGCAATGTACAGAGTGAAGTGCTGGATACCGACGAAAGACTGGTGATTTTATGAAACTGGTACATGTGGATTTATCAAGAGCCGTGATTATTCCGCAGCAGAGTGCCGCCCAGTGGGTGATAGAATCCCCGGAGTGGTTTGCCTCCTGTGTGCAGGAATTATATCAGCAATGCCAAGGGGAAGAAGGACGTTTTGCTTTATCAGAAAAAGAAAAGCTGCTGGATATTGCAAAAACCACTGAAATAATCCTGAATCCATTTGCAGTTGATTTGCACGATAAACGCATCATCACAAAGCTGTATCAGGAACTGCAGACAACAGCCTATGGAGAACAGCTTTTTCAGAAAACACAGGAACTTGCCGGTGTGCTGCAAAACTTTTTTCTGGAACTGGAACAGCAGAGCCCTTATCTGCTGGAAATGAAACAGGGGCTGGATATTCCGGCATTGCTAAAGGCCATGGGCGTACAGATAGAACAAAATGACAACAGCTTTTTTGAGGCGTTGAATACCTATATACAGCTGATGGCAGAACTGTTACACAAAAAGCTGATTATTTTTGTACAGATCGGGCAGTATTTTACCGTGGAGCAGCGTACACAGCTGCAGGAAACTGCTGCCCATCATGATATCGCGCTGCTGTTTATCGAATCTCAGGAACTGGACTATGCAAATTCCATTCCGCGGTATATAATAGATACAGATGGATGTGAAATTTAAGTTCACAATGTTTGCGTACCATAGATTTCTGCAGGATGAGGGCAGTTCATTTTCAAAATTTGAGGTTTGAGGTTTGAGAATGATGTAAATCAGTATGGTACTCAAACGACGGACGCGATGAAGACGAATGGTACTTGTTTGAGAATGATGTAAATCAGTATGGTACTCAAACAACCACACATACATAAATATCAACAAAGAGTTTGAGAATGATGTAAATCAGTATGGTACTCAAACCTGCAAAAATGGAAAAAAAGGATAATAACGGGTTTGAGAATGATGTAAATCAGTATGGTACTCAAACTGTATACGTTCCTTTTCATTGATACATTCT
>JAFYPD010000007.1 GCA_017547685.1 Peptococcaceae bacterium | reverse complement strand
CTCCATGAAATGAAAAGAGGCTCAATTGTAATGGTTGGGTCTCTTTTTGTATTTATACAGTAAAAAGGAGCGTCTGGAACCAGCTCTGGTGATTATTCGGTTTTTGAAAATAGAAAGTATCGACTATATTATGATAGTGGAAAAGATTTTTGATTGCAAAAAAGGATGATTTATGATATTGTAATTAAGATAAAGTAATATTCTGATGATTAGCTGTTTGAACGGTTAATTGTTCATAAGCAGAAGTTTTGAGGCTGAAAGGAGAAGTATTATGCCAGCAAACACTAAGCGAAACATGAATTCCACATCTTTTAGCAGTGTTATTGTTATTGAACGCAATGCTTCCATTTCTGTTTGCGAACGGTCTGCTTTTGATATCGTATAATTTTCCGGTTTTTTTGATATGCGTTGCATTTCAGAGGGCCGGTTTTTTTATGAATGTATCATAAAAAAGTGCAGATTATAAAGATTTAGGAGGATAAAAAAATGAGTAAACGGACAGACATTAAGAAAATTTTAATCATTGGCTCTGGTCCTATTGTTATCGGTCAGGCTGCCGAATTTGACTATGCCGGCACACAGGCGTGTCTGGCATTAAAAGAAGAAGGTTACGAAGTTGTTCTGTGTAACTCTAATCCTGCAACTATCATGACAGATACCATCATTGCAGATAAGGTTTATATGGAACCATTAACGCTGGAATATGTGGCAAAAATTATTCGTCATGAACGTCCTGATGCTATCATTCCTGGTATTGGCGGTCAGACTGGTTTAAATCTTGCGATGCAGCTGGAGAAAAAAGGTATTCTGAGAGAATGCAATGTGGAACTGCTGGGTACTTCCAGTGCTTCCATTGAACGTGCGGAAGACCGTGAACTGTTCAAGGAACTGTGCGAATCGATCGGTGAACCAGTTATTCCTTCTGAAATCACTTATTCTTTGGAAGAAGCAAAAGAAGCTGCACATCGTATCGGTTATCCGGTTGTTCTGCGCCCTGCTTTTACACTGGGCGGTACCGGCGGCGGTTTTGCCTACAACGATGAAGAGTTAGAGGAAATTGGTATTAACGCATTTAACTTATCTCCTGTACATCAGGTTCTGATTGAAAAATCCGTAAAAGGCTACAAAGAGATTGAGTTCGAAGTGATGCGTGATTCCAACGACCATGCAATCACGATCTGTGGTATGGAAAATATTGACCCTGTTGGCGTTCATACAGGTGACTCCTGTGTAGTTGCTCCGATTATGACACTGAGCAAAGAAGATGAGAAAATGCTGAATGATTCTGCAATCAAGCTCATCAAAGAATTAAAAATTTCCGGTGGATGTAATGTTCAGTTCGCCTTGAATCCACATACATCTGAATATTACTTAATCGAGGTTAACCCGCGCGTTTCCCGTTCGTCTGCATTAGCATCCAAGGCGTCCGGTTATCCGATTGCCCGTGTTACAGCAAAAATCGCGGTTGGTATGGCACTAGAAGATATTCAGATTGCTAATACAACAGCAGCATATGAACCTAAATTAGACTACGTAATTGCAAAACTGCCGCGCTTCCCATTCGATAAATTTGCATCTGCAACCAATAAACTGGGTACACAGATGAAAGCTACCGGTGAGGTTATGGGTATCGGTTCCAACCTGGAAGAAGCAATTCTGAAAGGCATCCGTTCTCTGGAAATCGGTGCAAACCACCTGTATCTGTCCAAGTTTAACGATATGAGCGTAGAGAACCTGTTAGAATATATCAGTGAATTTCGTTCCGACAACCTGTTCGCAATTGCTGAACTGCTGTATCATGGCGTTTCTGTTGAGAAAATTCATGAGATTACAATGATTACGCCTTACTTCCTGGAAGCAATCAAGAATATCATTGCTATGGAAGAAAAACTGCGTGTTCAGAAAGATGGCGAAATTCTGGCTGCAGCTAAGAAAATGGGTTTTGGCGATAAATATATTGCTCGTCTGTGGAAATGTGAAGAGCTGGATGTATACAACATGCGGAAAGAACTTAACCTGTTCCCTGTATTCAAAATGGTTGATACCTGCCATACAGGTGCATACATTCCGTACTTCTACTCTTCTTACACAGGAGAAAATGCATCTCGTTTAACCGACAACAAGAAAATCGTTGTACTTGGTTCCGGTCCAATCCGTATCGGCCAGGGTGTAGAGTTTGACTATTCTACTGTACATGCGGTTACAACCATCAAAAATGCCGGTTACGAAGCAATTATTATCAATAACAACCCGGAAACCGTTTCTACGGACTATACAACTGCCGACAAACTGTATTTCGAACCATTAACTCCAGAAGATGTCATGAACATCATTGAGTTTGAAAATCCAATTGGTGTAATTGCAACTTTAGGTGGTCAGACCGCAATCAATCTGGCACAGCCGCTGCATGACCGCGGTGTTAAAATTATTGGTACCGACTGTGCAGCTATTGACCGTGCCGAAGACCGTAACGAATTTGAAAATCTGTTAAATGAATTAGATATTCCTCGTGCGAAAGGGAAAGCGGTTACCCACATGGAAGACGGTGTTGCTGCGGCAGCTGAAATCGGCTATCCGGTTCTGGTGCGTCCATCTTTTGTGCTGGGTGGCCGTGCAATGCAGATTGTTGCAAATGAAGAACAGTTACGTCATTACCTGAAAACAGCAGTAGAAATCGATGAAGACAAACCGGTTCTGGTTGACAAATACATTCAGGGTCGCGAAGTTGAAATTGATGCTATCTGCGATGGGCGCGACGTGTTCGTTCCAGGTATCATGGAACTGATTGAACGTACTGGTGTACACTCCGGTGACTCCATCTCTGTTTACCCGCCATTCTCTATTTCGGATAAGGTAAAAGGTATCATTCTGCAGTATGCGAAGAAATTAGGTCTGGGGATTGGTATTATAGGTTTGTTCAACATCCAGTTTATCGTAGATGAGAAAGACAATGTATATATCATTGAGGTAAATCCTCGTTCTTCCCGTACCGTACCATTCCTGTCCAAAGCAACCGGTTATTCTTTAGCGGACATCGCGACAGAAGTTATTTTAGGTAAGAGCCTGAAAGAACAGGGCATCTTTGATATCTATCCAGATGAAAAAGAGCGGTGGTATGTAAAAGCGCCTGTGTTCTCTTTCAACAAAATTCGTGGCTTAGACGCGTACCTGTCTCCTGAAATGAAATCTACCGGGGAGGCAATTGGTTATGACCGTACCATGACCCGTGCCGTATACAAAGCACTACAGGCTTCCGGTATGCATCTGCAGAACTACGGTACTGTATTCTGTACAATCGCAGATGCTGACAAAGAAGAGGCTCTGCCGATGATTCGTCGTTTCTATAAACTTGGTTTTAACATCGAAGCGACAAAAGGCACTGCAGACTTCCTGGAAAAACACGGAATCCACTCTCGCTCCTTAGCAAAAATCAGTGATGGCAGTGAAGAAATTCCGAATGCATTACGTCAGGGGCATATTGCTTACTTCATCAATACCAAAGCTCCAGATGCTGATAGCCAGGGCGATGGTGCACAACTGCGTCAGATTGCAACAGAATACAATGTAACCATGTTTACATCTCTGGATACAGTGAGTGCTTTACTGAACGTTTTAGAAGAAACAACTCTGACTATTTCCACTATTGATGCATAATCAAAAAGGTCATTAACAAGGCTAGATAAATAAAAAAGCTGAGACACATGAGGCGCATGCAAAATCCAGCAGCGTATTATGTTGCCTCAGCTTTTTTTATGATTCAAAGTCAATATCTCACCGTTGTGGCAGCGGTAATTGCCGACAGTATTTGCAAATGGCTACATGGTGAGTAACGGCAACATAGTCTGGTCCGTTAAGGCTCTAAAAATCAGGAAAATATTTCTTAAATTATTTCGACCGAGTATTAATATACTGCGGATGCAGTTTATCGTACATGATTTTCTGGCTGGTATACAGGCCGTAATAGCCGGAGAATACATAGCTGACGGCGCAGGCAACGCAGAACAGAAGCATGCATTCGTGACCGAATAGTTCTACACTGAAAATCACAGCTGCCAGCGGGCAGTTTACCACGCCGCAGAACAGGGCAATCATACCGATAGCGGCACCGAGAGCAGGGTCCAGGCCAATCAGCGGTGCCGCTGCGTTACCCAGTGTTGCGCCCACAAACAATGATGGCACAATTTCGCCGCCTTTGAAACCGGCACCCAGGGTTACTGCGGTAAACAGTATTTTCAGAAGAAATGCAAAAGTCGGACAGTCACCACCGGATACCGCCAGCAGAATCATATCGGCACCGTGGCCGTTGTAGATTCTAGTACCTGCCAGCAGTGTCAGTAGAATCACAAGGCAGCCGCCGACAAAAATGCGGATGTAATCGTTAGGAATGTATTTGCGGTACAGTTGCATCGACTGGTGCATGGCAACGCAGAACAGGATGCTGACCAGGCCGCACAGAATGGCCATCACAATTACTTTCAGAAATACAAAAACGGATAGTTCCGGCGAAAGCAGAGCAGGATAAGCAGCATCGGAAATCTGCAGTTTCTGTGCAATGCCGTAGGCCACGGAAGCCGACACAATACTTGGTACAAAAGCGCTGTAGTGGATAACGCCGATGGTGATAACCTCCATGCTGAATACCACGGCTGCAATCGGTGTGCCGAACAGCGCGGCAAACACGGCACTCATCCCGCAAATAACAATGATATTGATGTCGGTATTCTTCAGCCCGAACAATCGCCCCAGCGCTTCACCGAGACTGCCGCCAATCTGTAGAGCAGCGCCTTCACGGCCCGACGAACCGCCAAACAGATGGGTCAGTACACTGCCGATAAAAATCAGAGGTGCCATGCGAACCGGAATGTGCCCCTTCGCCTGAATGGAGGCCAGTACCAGATTAGTGCCCGGGTCGTGATGAAGCCCGACCAGGTGATACATTCCCACAATCATCAGCCCGCCGAAGGGCAGCAGATATAACAGCCATTCACTGGCATGGCGGGTTGCGGTGGCCAGGTCGATGCAGATATGAAAGGCAACACCAACCAGCCCGCATACGGCACCAGTGATGGCGCCAAATACCAGCCATTTTACAAACCACATTACATAGAGGCTACTGTATTGAAATTGAAACTGTATTTTTTTCTTTATTGTTTTCCAGTCTGGCTGCTGTAGCATGATTATCACTCTTTTACATAAAACGATTGGCTGGATAGAATCCAGATACTATGTTCAGTATATCGGTATTACGCAGCTGACGCAATGTAAATCTGCATCAGGATAAAAAATCTGTATATTTTTATACAGAATCTGGCGCAGACACTGGCAAAGAATGCCATTATCATGTACAATACATACTAGGAAGAACAGAGGCTAAGACAAATAGAGGAGGATTTGTATGCGTGAATTATTAAATAGAGTGGAAGAAACCGTTGCATATATTCATGGAAAAACAGATGCAAGACCGGAGATTGCCATTGTGCTGGGTTCTGGCCTGGGGCAGCTGGGCGAAAAGCTGGAGCAGGTGACGGTTATTCCGTATGAGGAACTGCCGCACTGGAAATCCAGCACAGCACCGGGGCACAGTGGCCGGCTGCTGTTTGGGCGGCTGGGCGGAAAACCGGTGGTATGTATGCAGGGACGTCTGCACTACTATGAAGGGTACAGTATGGAAGATATCACTTATCCGGTTCGCGTGATGGCAAAACTGGGCGTAAAAAATCTGCTGCTGTCTAACGCTGCCGGCGGTATCAATACCGACTTTGCGCCGGGTCAGCTGATGCTGATTATCGACCATATCAATTTTCTGGGCCGCAATCCGCTGATGGGGCCGAATGAAGCTGATTTCGGCGTGCGGTTCTGTGACATGAGCTATGCCTATCATCCGGAGCTGCGCCGCATTGCGCTGGAAGCCGCTGAAGAATTAGGGCAGAATCTGGCGCAGGGGGTGTATGTGGCTACCACTGGGCCAAGCTATGAAACGCCGGCAGAAATCCGCATGTTTCGTATGTGGGGCGGCAGTGCTGTTGGGATGTCTACTGTGCCGGAAGTGATTGTGGCAAATCACTGCGGTATTCGTGTAATGGGGATTTCGTGCATCACCAACATGGCGGCCGGTGTGCTGGATCAGCCGCTGACGGAGGAGGAAGTGCTGGAAACCGGTGCGAAATCCGGTGCGGCATTTCAGACTCTGATGACACGCATTGTGGAGAAACTGTAAGGAGAGGATGTGTTTGTGAAAACATCAGTAACAGCAGTGGCAATGGCTGTCATTGCTATATCAAATCTGTTTGCACCTGCTCTACCGGTTCCGCTGGATAATGATATTCCGGCTATTCTGGCGGTGGAGCAGAACCCTTATGCGGCCTTGTATTATTATGAAGCAGACAAGCATGCACGTTATGAGGCGTATCAGGCCGCCAATGCCGATTTGCCGGCTGACGAGGTGGTGTGGCGTGTCAATGCAGGGCTGGACAATGCTTTTTATACCAGTATCGAGGCTGTGACAGACCCGGCGGCTATGCCTGTGATTGTAAATAAATATCATCAGCTGGCATCTGACTATGTGCCCGCTGATTTAGTGGCGCTGCCATCGGGACGGCTAGCCACAAAAGATACCTGCGACGCCTATAACCAGATGGCTGCAGATGCCCGCAAGGAAGGGCTGTCGCTGTATGCCGCGTCGGCGTATCGTTCCTGCGAGTTGCAGAATCGATTATACAACGGATATCTGCAGCGGGAAGGCGGCAATGCCGCTGTGGTGGATACCTACAGCGCAAGGCCGGGGCACAGTGAACACCAGACAGGTCGCGCCATTGATTTATGCGGTTCCTTCGGTTCGCTGAATGAGTTTATTCGCACGCCGGAAGGCCCGTGGGTGAACGACAACTGCTATAAATACGGTTTTATTGTGCGTTACCAGCAGGATATTGTGCCGCTGACCGGGTATAAATATGAGCCGTGGCATATCACCTATGTGGGCGTGGAGGTTTCCACCGCCATGCATGAACTGGGTATCACCTGTTTAGAGGAATACACTGTAAAATATATTGACCATCAGCCGTTACAGACGGTATAATAAATCTGTTGAGAGGATGTTCCGCGGGAGCCGGTGGCCCTGCAGGATGTAGTCGTATCAGCGGAAAACAAAAATAAAAACGTTTGGGAGAGCCACCTGGATCCGAGAACGACCGGGATGGATGACAGGAAAGAATGTATCAGAGTTGTCCGGCAGGTTCACCAGAACAGGCTGAACAGCTCTTTTTCTTTGCTTCATTTGGGCTTTGCCGCAACAGATGGGGTGAAACACATGCAAAAAAATTTGCAGAACGAAACACAGATGAAAACAGCAGTATCAACAGAAATCGAAACAAAACAGGAAACAACGCAGACAGAACAGAAACACCGACAGATGCAGAATCAGACCGGGCGGCCAAAACAGCGGATTTCCACCAGAAAAATGGCGGTATCCGGTATGCTGGGCGCCGTGGCCATTGTGCTCAGCGTGACAGGCCTGGGGATGATACCCATGCCGTCGCTGGCCGGGCGAGCCACCATTATGCACGTTCCGGTGATTCTGGCCGCAGTTCTGGAAGGACCGATGGTAGGTGCTTTTACCGGCTTTATTTTTGGTCTGTACAGCTTTATGACACCGGTGGGCGCTATTCCCGCTGACCCGATTGTGCGCATTCTGCCGCGTATCCTGATTGGCGTGACATCGTACTATACCTATGTGCTGTTCCGCCGTTCCCGTGCCGGGGTGGTGGCAGCGGCCATTATTGGTACACTTACCAACACCATTGGTTATCTGGGGCTGGCAAGCCTGATTGGCTATTTGCCGTGGGCTGCGTCGCTGACTGTAATGATTACCCAGATGCCGTTTGAAATGGTTCTGGCAGTGGTGCTGCTGCTTGTGTTAGACAAAGCGTTTACGCGTAGAGGATGATGAACTATGTTACTGGCTTTTGATATCGGGAACACCAACATTGTAATCGGTGTATTCCGCAATGACAGACTGGTGGCTGACTGGCGTATTGCCAGTGACCGTCAGAAAACCCATGATGAATACGGGCTGCTGGTACAGCAGCTGTTTCAGTGCAGCAATCTGAAGCGGGAGGATGTAAAAGATATTATTATTTCCTCCGTTGTGCCAAATCTCACCGATGTGGTGAAACGCACCTGCGAACAGTATTTTAACCTGGCGCCGCTGGTGGTGGGTAACGGTCTGAAAACCGGCATGCCAATCCGTTATGACAATCCGAAGGAAGTGGGGGCTGACCGTATTGTCAATGCGGTGGCCGCTATTGAAGAGTATGGTGCGCCATTGATTATTCTTGACTTTGGTACCGCCACCACCTTCTGTGTAGTGAATGAAAAAGGGGAATATCTGGGCGGTGCTATTGCACCGGGTGTTGGCATTTCGCTGAATGCGCTGGTGGAACGCACAGCTCAGCTGCCAAAAGTAGAGATGGTTGTGCCGGAGAAAGTTATTGGAAAAACAACCGTTCACGCTATTCAGTCCGGCCTGCTGTACGGCTACTGCGGTCTGGTGGATGGTATGGTGCGTCGTATTGCTGCGGAACTGAATCTGCCGCTGACGGATGTGAATGTAATTGCTACCGGCGGTCTGGCCGAATTGATTCACGCCAACAGCGAGACTATTCAGAAGGTAGACCAGATGCTGACGCTGAAAGGGCTGCGTATTCTGTATAACCGCAATGAAAAACTGCACAATAAAGAGCAGAAACAGGAAGAGAAAAACGTAGAGAAGGGTGACATCTGATGCTGGATGTATGTTTACTGGGCTGCGGCGGTATGCTGCCTCTGCCGAAACGATTTTTAACATCACTGCTGGTGCGTCACGGCGGTAAAGGTCTTTTAATCGACTGCGGCGAAAGCACACAGGTGGCTTTGCATCTGTGCGGCTGGAGCGTAAAGCAGATTGACCATATTCTCATCACCCATTTTCACGGCGATCATGTGGTAGGCCTGCCAGGTCTGCTGATGACCATGGGAAACAATAGCCGCACAGAACCGGTGCATATCTGGGGAAATCCGGGATTAAAACAGATTCTGGACGGCTTGCTGGTGGTTTGCCCGCAGCTGCCGTTTGAGGTTATCTGCCATGATGTCACTGAAACGAACTATCAGTTTATGGCTGGTGCGCTTCAGGTACGCGCTGTGCCGGTAGAACACCGGGTGCCTTGCCTGGCTTACAGTTTATCGCTGCCACGGGCTGGCAGATTTGATGCTGTGCGGGCAAGAGAACAGCAGATTCCGCTGCAGTACTGGGCACCGCTGCAAAAAGGCGAGATTATCACCGATGGCGATAAAATTTATTATCCGGAAGATGTGCTGGGTGTGCCGCGCCGCGGCCTGAAACTGACCTACGCCACCGACTGCCGTCCGAGTGAGGCGATTGTGGCACTGGCGCAGGACAGCGATTTATTTGTAGCCGAAGGTCTTTACGGTGACCCGGAAAAACAGCCGGGTGCGGCTGAAAAAGGTCATATGGTGTATGCCGAAGCAGCTGCTATGGCCTGTGAAGCCGACGTGCGGGAACTGTGGCTGACCCATTACAGTCCGGCGATGCTGAATCCGCCGGAACATCTGCATGTGGCGCAGGAGATTTTCGCGAATACGAAATGTGGCGATAATCTGATGACTGCAACGTTAAAATTTGAAGAATAACAGGGCGATAACAGTTTTGTGCAAACTTTTCGCAGGACTGTTTTGCCTTGTGAAAAATAGGGTAAATATCCAATAACGAAATGAACAAAAAGGGGATTATGAATATGCACAATACTAGAAAGATTCAGGAAGATTTAATTTACGTAGGCGGCAATGACAGACGCCTTGCCCTGTTTGAAAATCACTATCCGATTCCGAGAGGTGTATCCTACAACTCTTATCTGGTGCTGGATGAAAAAACGGTTCTGCTGGATACCGCAGACGCGGCTGTTTCCGACCTGTTCTTTGAAAACGTGGCGTACGCATTAAACGGCCGTCCGCTGGATTATATCATCGTAAACCATATGGAACCGGACCATTGTGCCAGTCTGGGCCGTCTGCTGGCACTATATCCGGAAACACAGGTTATCTGCAATAGCAAAACCCTGACCATGATTCATCAGTTCTTCCAGAAAAATATCGAAGACCGTGTGATGATTATCAAGGAAGGCGACACCTTCAGTTCCGGGAAACACGTATTTACCTTTGTGATGGCACCGATGGTGCACTGGCCTGAAGCAATGGTAACTTACGATACCACCGATAAAATTCTGTTCTCCGCCGATGCGTTCGGTACCTGGGGTGCATTAAACGGCAACCTGTTCAACGATGACGTGAACTTTGAGCGTGACTGGCTGGATGATGCGCGCCGTTACTATACCAATATCGTAGGAAAATACGGGCCGCAGGTACAGGCACTGCTGGGCAAAGCGGCAGGGCTGGAAATTAACATGATCTGTCCGCTGCACGGGCCGGTTATCCGCAGCGACTTCGGATTCTTCCTGGATAAATACCAGAAATGGAGCGCCTGCGAACCGGAAGATAAAGCAGTTATGATTGCTTATGGCTCTATTTACGGCGGCACCGCCAATGCAGCTGAAATTCTGGCAAACAAACTGGCAGAGCGCGGCGTAAAAAATATTGTGATGTTTGATACATCCGCAACCCATTCGTCCTACATTCTGGCAGAAGCATTCCGCTGCAGCCATCTGGTATTTGCAAGCTCCACCTACAATAACGGTATCTTCTCCAGCATGGAACATCTTCTGCATGAACTGAAAGCGCACAATCTGTCCAATCGTACCGTAGCACTGATGCAGAACGGTTCCTGGGGTCCGAATGCCGGCAAACAGATGCGTGAGCTGCTGGAAACCATGAAAAACATAACCATTCTGGACGGCATGGTAACCTTCAAATCCCGTCTGCCGGAACAGCAGGTTGCTGACCTGGATGTCCTGGCTGATGCAATCGTGTCATCTATGTAAGATAAAAAAACAGTCTGAAAAACAGCACAATGATGTTTAGAACAGCGAATATACTGGTAAAATAAACCTAGAGGTAAGTAAATAACCAAAACAGGTAAAGGAGAGATTCTTATGGATAACTACAAATACGAATGTCCATGCGGTTACATTTATGACCCTGCTGACGGTGACATGGAAGCTGGCATCGAACCAGGCACACCATTTGATGAGTTGCCGGAAGACTGGGTTTGCCCGCTGTGCGGCTTAGGCAAAGAAAATTTCTATAGACACTGATTTGTGTTAATTTTTCATTGAAGAATCTGCAGGAATATGTTATACTATTCCTGCACTCATGGGGGTATAGCGCAGCTGGGAGCGCGTCTGAATGGCATTCAGAAGGTCAGCGGTTCGATCCCGCTTATCTCCACCAAAGACTTGAAACGAAAAGTTTCAGGTCTTTTTCTTTTTTCTATAGTTTCAGGATGACCATCTCCTTGTCGGTTAAAACAGGATCGGGACGGATATTCTTTTTATCATCTGCAACTTGCTAACTGTGAAATGAAAAAAGCCAGCCCGATGACTGGCCCGTGGGGAATACCAGTCCTTTCTATTTTTATATAACAACGCCTTTTATATAACAACGCTGCCCCTGTCTTATTGGTCGGCGGAATATCCAAGCTTCGGTGTTAGCTTGAAAATAATAAATGCAAAATTGTACAGACTAACTCTATCTTACGAAAGGAGTTGGATTTTCTATGGTTGAAAAGGACACAATCAAACTGCTTCGAGAGTGCGACGCAGGCGTTAAAATGGGTGTTGCATCTATTGACGATGTTCTTGATCAAGTACACAGCGATGCCCTCAAGCAATATCTAACGGAGTGCAAAAAGGAACATGAAAAGCTAAAGGATGAACTTCAGGTTCTGCTGGACAAATACCATGATGACGGAAAAGAACCAAACCCCATTGCCAAGGGTATGTCCTGGATGAAAACCAACATGAAAATGGGCATGGATGACTCTGATCAAACCATTGCAGGCCTGATGACAGATGGCTGTAACATGGGCGTCAAGTCTCTGAACCAGTATCTGAACCAGTACAAGGCTGCAGATGAAGTTTCAAAAGATATTACAAAGCGGCTAATCAATCTAGAAGAACAGCTTGCTGTGGATATCCGTAAGTTTCTATAAGAAGAAGTATACGAAGAACAAAACACCACCGTTACTGCCTTAAAAAGCGAGAGGTGGTGTTTTCCTTGCAAGGTATGAAAATACTTATGATAAATTCCGCGCGGTTGGCTGTTCAGACTCATTCTGGTTCGCAGTAAAGCCGATTCATAGAAAAACAGACTATGTGTGCGCATTATATTCGTACAAACGGCTTGGGACCGTGATCGGTTTCACAGACGTCACAACCACACCCTATAGGATGACGACTGGTATTATTTATGCAGCCACGGATGCTATGGTGAACAAAATTTTGGCGTTGGCGCAGTCTATTTGTGTATGCTTGTCGCAATTTGGGCCAGAACATAGGAAAAGGGGGATTGTCGTATGAGTTTTCTGGAACTTTGCCTGACCGCCTTGGGGTCATTTGGTGCATTATTTTTGGTAGCCAAGTTCATTGGACACAAGCAAATTGCTCAGTTGGATTTTTTTGATTACATTACGGGAATAACCATTGGATCTATTGCAGCTGAAATGGCCACAGAGTTAGAGGAAACCTGGAAACCGCTTACTGCTATGGTGATATACGGAGGCATAACTCTGCTGCTGAGTGTCATTTCCAACAAATTTCCGCGGACGCGCAAATACTTGAATGGTACACCCACTATCCTCATGGATCACGGGAAGTTGTACCATGAAAATCTGAAAAAGGCCAAGCTGGATCTGAGCGAGTTCATGGTTATGTGCAGGCAGCAAGGATACTTTGACTTGACGAGCATCCAAACTGCTGTTTTTGAATACAACGGAAATCTTACGATCCTTCCAGTAAGTGGTCAGCGTCCTGCTACACCCAACGATATGAATCTGGCCCCGGAACAGGAATTGTTATTCACAGAGTTGATCATGGATGGCCGCATTCTGGAGGATAATCTGAAACGCATGGGACTAGATCTGATCTGGCTGGATAAGCAACTGAAACAGAGGCATATCCACTCCGCAAAGGATGTTTTTCTGGCGGTTTGTGATCGAAACCTGAAGCTTGTTCTTTATGAGAAAAGTCCCGTCAAAAATTGATATTCAGACTTTCGAATCGTGATTCAAATGACAGCAAGCACACACATCTCAGCTGCATATTTATATAATAGCATGGAGGTGAGTTTCTCGTGAATTCCAGTGAATTGACAGCTTCCATCACTGCCCTCGCCAATGCACTTGCCTGCAAGCTAACCGAGGATGAATTGAATCTGCTGGGTGTGACTCTGACGCAGCTTGCTGATACTCTTTTTACCATTTCGACACAAAGAAGTATTTGCAGCCGTAATCGCAAATAGATATTCCGATAAGAAAATGTCCGAAACCCGGAGCTGCATCGGGTGCAGTTCAAAAACAGGTGGACAATCTAAGCGGAGGGCTGACGAGGAACGGCAGTTGCGATAGACAACTTTAAGATAATATATCTCAAAGTTGTCTATCGTTTATTGATCTCCTTCGCAATGAAGTGAACACTGGATCGTGGGAGATCCTTTTTGGTGTATATGAAACTGTCGACCAGAGTTGCACTTGGGCGGCACAATACTCAAAGATTGAAGAATTTTTGAAATAAAAAGACAGAAAGCAGTCTGCAGATTTCTGCATGCTTTTCTGAATCAGAGATATACTAACACCGATTATTTTAAAATAACCTGGGTTACAAACAGAACAATGCCGGGTACCAGTAAGAGATAGGAAATGATATTCCACTGCATATATCTTTTTTTGCTGACTGCAAAGTCCCGGTTTTTGTTGTTCAGGTTTATCAGGGCGATGCCTTTGAACGGAATAGAAAGAAGAATCAGCACGTAAGCTAGAATTTCGAGTGTGGTCATTAGGGGAAACCTCCAGTTTGTATCGTATTCTGGTGCTATTATACCTTATATCTTTGCATTTGTCTAATGGAGGGATTTTATGCTGAATATTGGATTACGGGTGCTGCTGGTATATCTGCTGTTACTGATTGCCATTCGCATTATGGGAAAGCGTGAAATCGGGCAGCTGTCCAATCTGGATTTTGTGGTAGCCATTGTTGTGGCAGAACTGGCAACGCTGCCGATTACCGACCATCATTTGAGTCTGGCAGAAAGTGTACTGCCTATGCTGATTATCACGGCACTGCAGGTGTCGGTGTCGCTGCTGTGCCTGAAGAGCAACCGGTTTCGCCGTATTTTGTACGGCAGGCCCAATGTTCTCATTGCCAGAGGAAAAATGCAGATGGGAGAAATGCGCAAGGCTCGTTATAATATCGATGATTTATTAAGCCAGCTGCGCCAGAAGGATGTGTTTGATGTAGCCAGTGTGGACTATGCGGTGCTGGAAACCTCCGGTGATTTAACCGTAACGTTAAAACAGGGGTATTGTCCGGTGACTCGTAACGACTTAAAGCTGGAAAACTATGTGCAGTTTTGCGGCATGCCGCTTACCCTGATTGATGACGGCGAGGTGAACTGGCGCGGCCTGGCCGACCACGGCATCGATGAACAGTGGCTCACAGAACAGCTGCGCAAACAGGATGTCGCGGCAGCAAAAGATGTATTTTATGCCAGCCTGTCTAATAATGGACAGGTTTATCTGATTACCAGGCAGGAAGCCTTACAAACCCGGGAAAAGATTCATTAATCGTCACGTCTGCTCATATTATGCATAGAATAAACTATTTTTCTGTGCGGAGGCGTTGTGACATGGCGATTCAGTTGCTGGCCGGATTGTTGACAATTTTGATTGGGGCGGAGCTGTTTACCAATGCGGTGGAATGGCTGGGCAATCGTTTGGGGTTATCGGAAGGAGCGGTTGGTAATCTGCTGGCGGCGGTGGGAACGGCACTGCCTGAATCGATGATTCCGCTGGTGGCTTTTCTGGCCGGCAATACAGAGGCGATGCACATTGGCATCGGCGCTATTTTAGGGGCACCGTTTATGCTGGGTACGCTGGCTATGTTTGTGACCGGTTTTGCCGCCTGGATTCTGAAAGGTCGCCGTACCGGACGCAAGGTGATGCATGTGGAGGCGGATGCGGTTCGCCGCGATCTGCGCTTTTTTATTGTGATGTATGCAGCGGCAGTGAGTGCAGCCTTTCTGCCGCCGTGGTGTAAACCTGTTGCAGCAGTGCTGCTGGTATGCGGTTATCTTGTTTACGCCTGGGTTACCGCACGTAACGGGCAGGCAATTTCTGATGAAGGGCTGCGTCCGCTGTATTTCAGCAAAAAACAGTGCCCGGCTTATTTTCTGATTATTCTGCAGCTTGCGCTGGGGCTGGGTGCCATTGCGGGCGGTGCGGAGTATTTTGTGCACGGCATCGAATATGCGGCGCAGGTGTACGGGATTCACCCGCTGGTGTTGTCTATGATTATTGCACCCATTGCCACCGAACTGCCGGAAAAGTTCAACAGTGTTATCTGGGTTTCTCACGGGAAAGACCGGCTGGCACTGGGCAATGTGACTGGTGCCATGGTGTTTCAGAGCACCATGATTCCAGCCATGGGGATGTTACTCAGCGACTGGCAGCTGAACACGGTAGCCGCGTTCAGCAGTATGATTCTGCTGATTACGGTGACTGGACTGTATCGTACCATCGGCCGCCGCAATTGCGTGCCGATGAAAGCACTGATTTGCTGCGGGCTGGGATATTTGGCTTTTATTCTGGCAATACTTTGTAGTATACTGTAAAAACAGCAGGAACCGTGCGGCGGGGAAAGAAAAACTGACAAAAATACAGAAGATTTGTCTATACAAATATTTTCTAATAAGATAAAATAGTTAATGTGAAAATATTTGAAGAAAGTTCAGGTAGACGGACCATGTATCAGGCAAAACATGAGGCCAGACCTCAGAAACCACAAAAGAAGAAAAGTACCAGTGTACTGTACGCGGCCGGGATGCTCACCATCATGATGACCATCTCCCGGGTTCTGGGTTTTGTGCGGGATATTTCCGTCAGCGGGATGTTCGGTATCAGCTGGCAGGCCGATGCCTATACGGCTGCGTTTATCGTTCCTGATTTAATCTATTTTGCACTGGTGGGCGGCGGTCTCAGTTCAGCCTTTATCCCGGTGTTCAGCAGCTATCTTGCTACTGAAAAAGAGGAAGACGGCTATGTGATGGCCAGTACCATCTTAAATATTGTTGCCATTGTATCCATGGTTCTGATTGCCATCGGCATGGTGTTTACACCGCAGATGGTGGATTTGCTGACTGACTTCCGGCATGAAGAGGCAGAACAAACCACAGCACTGACGATATTGCTGACACGTATCATGTTTGCCCAGAGTTTTTTCATGTGTCTGGCCGGTATCTCGCAGGGGATTCTGCAGTGTTATAAAGAATTTACGATACCGGCGCTGGGCGCGGTGGTATATAATATCGCAATTATCGTGATTGGTCTGCTTCTGGCGCAGAAAATCGGTATTATGGGCTTCACCATCGGTGTGGTTGCGGGGGCGGCGTTAAACCTGCTGATGCAGATTCGTGCCATGCGCCAGTACCGGTTTTCCTATCGGCTCACGTTAAATCTGCATCATCCGGGCGTGAAAAAGTTTTTTCTGCTGTTTATGCCGGTGGTGCTGGGGTTATCGATGAATGAAATCAATTTGGTCGTGAGTCAGTATCTGGCCTCTTCTCTGGGTGAAGGGGTTATGTATGCGTTAAAGCAGGCGCAACGGATTATGATGCTGCCGGTTGGTATTTTTGCGGCGGCAATCGGGCTGTCGGTGTTTCCGACGATGACAGGCCATGTGGCCCGCGGAGAGATGGAGGCTTACAAGCAGAACCTGACCATGGGGCTGCGTACTATTATTTTTATTACTCTGCCGGCATCGGTGGGGCTAATGGCGTTGAGCCATCCGGTGGTACGAGCCATGTATCAGCAGGGGGCCGTTACATACGCACAGGTGGAACTGGTTTCTGCGATTTTAGTGTTTTACTGTATCGGGATTGTGGGCTATGGTGCCCAGCAGATTCTGAACCGCGGGTTTTATGCGGTGCAGGACACCAAATCGCCGGTACTGATTAATATATTTGTGTTACTGTTCAACATTGTTCTCAGCATTGCGCTGGTAGAACCGCTGGAATATCGCGGGCTGGCGCTGGCCTATTCGCTGACCGGGCTGTTGAGTATGGCTGTGCTGGGTATTTTCCTGCGCCGCAAGATTGGCCCGTACGGCGGTTCGGTTCTGGTGAAATCGGCATTGCAGTCCGTTGTGGCTTCGGCAGTGATGGGTGTGGCTGTCTATTATACTGCAGCCGGGCTGGAGCAGGTGTTGGATGTAACGAACAAGCTGATGCAGGTGGCGCAGGTTGCCGCCGGTATTGGCGTTGGTGTGGTTGTATATGCCGTGATGGCAATCGTGATGAGAATGGAAGAAGCCCGCATGGTGCTGGGCGTTGTAAAAAGAAAATTACGCCGGTAGGACAGGCAGGTGCAGCAAAGGAGTGGAAGCAGCATGGATCATGTAAGAATCAATGAAGGGAAAGAACTGGTGCGTGTAGTAGACGGGGTGCCATATGAGCGGCATGCCATTGGAACCCATGTCATTACAAACAAAGATAATATTGTAGATGTGGCAAACAAATATGCGGTGCCGCACATGAAAAAAGGGGACATCCTGTTTATGTCGGAAAAAGCAGTTGCGTGTACTCAGAACCGCGCGATTCCGATGGATGAGATTCATCCTCGCCCGCTGGCTCGTTTTTTAGTAAAATTTGTGTATCGCTCTCCGCATGGATTAGGCCGCACCCTGCCGGAAACCATGGAAATTACACTGCAGCAGGCCGGTACTGTCCGCATTCTGTTCGCGGCTGCATGTTCCGCTATCGGGAAACTGTTTAAAAAGAGAGGCATTTTTTATGCTATCGCCGGGGAAAAAGTGCGCGCCATTGATGGCCCGTGCCCGGGGGCACTGCCGCCGCTGGACCGCTGTGTAACGCTGGGGCCGGAAAATCCGGAAAAAAGTGCAAAAGAAATTTCCCAGGCAATCGGCTGCGATGTGGCCATTATTGATGCCAACGATTTAAGTATTGAAATTCTGGGCTTCTCAGGCAAGAAAAACATGATTTCTGTTCTGGAAGAGGCACTGCGGGATAATCCACTGGGTCAGGGCACACAGTGTACGCCGATGGGTCTGCTGCGCAAGGCAGAGTAACAGGAGTACGCCATGCATCATATTTTTGTAGACTTCGAAATGAATCATATTGCAGGTGAATATGTAGAAGAGCGTGCCTTCAGCAAGATGGAGATTGTGGAAATCGGTGCAGTGAAGCTGGATGATTCCTATCAGGAAATCAGCAGTTTTAAATCTTATGTGAAGCCTGAGTTCAACGATAAAATTGAAAAACAGTGCACTAAAGTGACAGGTATCACCACGGATACTGTGGCTGATGCGCCTGTGCTGTGGGCAGCGCTGCAGCAGTTTATCAAATGGTGCGGTGAAGAGGAGATGACTGTGTACGCCTGGAGCGATGCCGATTTGCGCCAGCTGAAACGGGAGCTGAATCTGAAAGAAATCCAGTGTCAGGAACTGCATCGAATGTGTGACAACTGGGTGGATTTTCAGCGCATGTTTGGCGATATGCTGGGCATCGAAAAACGGGTGAGTTTAAAACATGCCATCAATGCCATTCAGGCAGATTTTGACGGAGAAGCGCACGATGCGCTCTGGGATGCGCGAAACACAGCTAAAATTTTTGTTTTGTCCAAAAATGAATCAGAATTTCAGCGCATTATGGGGCCGGTCATCGAGGCGTTTAAACCGGCAGAACCGATGACCTCCACACTGGGAGATTTGTTCCCTGATATGGCAAAACTGTTAGCCAGTACAGAATCATAAAATGAAGAAAAGAATGATACCGTCAGTCATATATCTGGATTGACGGTATTTTTGTGAGGTGGTTATCATGTTGTTTGACGGGCATTCCGATGTAGTATATGCGCTGAACCGGGAGCGGCAGCGGGGCGGACAGGACGTATTCCGCCGCAGGTATCTGCAGCCGTTTCGGCAGGGGCAGGTGGAAGGCGGTATCTTTGTGCTGTGGAGCAACCCGGAGGTACATATCCCTGCATCTGTACAGATACAGCAGCAGATGCAGACGCTGCATGCCGAGCTGGAACAGGCCGGTGATGTACTGATGATGCTGCGCAGTCCGGAAGATATCAGGCTGGCAACAAACCGGAACAGCATTTATTTTCTGCTGGGTGTGGAAGGGCTGGATGGCTGTGTCCAGAGTGAAACAGTGATTGACTGGCTCTATGAGCAGGGTGTGCGCCATGTGGGGCTAACGTGGAATGAGGCCAATGGCTTTGCCGGCGGCGTTTATGCCGATGGCGGACTGACAGAGCCGGGCCGCAAAGCAGTACAGCGGATTCAGCAGAAAAACATGCTGCTGGATGTCTCTCATCTCAATGACAGGTCGTTGCGCGATGTTCTGCTGCTGGCTGATGGACCGATTATCGCGTCACACAGCAACAGCCGCCGTTTGTGTGATGTGCCGCGCAATCTGACTGATGAACAGATTCGAGCAATTGCGGAAACCGATGGTGTGATTGGCATCAACAGCCATCCGCCGTTCCTCTATGCCTGTGAGGAAAAGCAGGATTTGCAGCATCTGGCAGACCACGTGATTCATATTGCGGAATTAGCGGGGACGGAACATGTAGGCTTTGGTCTGGATTTGAACTACTGGGAGGAAGATGCTGATGCCGCTGGGCTGCCAGAACTGAAACACTATGGGCAGACGCAGCAGTTCCTGGCACTGTTAAAACAGAGAGGCTTTGCGGAGAAGGAGCTGCAGCAGATTTGCCGAGATAATTTTTTGCGGCTGGTGAAACGGTCGCTGGCATAAACGGGCATCAAACGGCATAGAGTATAGCATTCACTGGAGAAGGAAGGCGATTTCTATGCAGGAACAGGAACATCGGAATCAGGTGACACTGGAACTGATTGACCGGCAGATGATGCGACTGAACGGTGTGAACAATGTGGATGTGTTTGATGAGGAAAAAATCGTGTTGCAGACAGAGCTTGGCAAACTGGAGATTAAAGGCCAGCAACTGAATGTGACCAGCCTGGATGTGGAGGATGGCAATCTGCAGGTAGATGGTATGATTGACAGTTTCGTCTATCTGGAAGAGAAAAAGAAACGCACCGCAAAGAAAAAACGCAGCGGCGTGGTATCCCGGCTGTTTTCATGAGTGAGACAGATGTAAGCCGGCAGCTCTGGCAGATGGCGCAGATGTTTCTTGCAGGCTGGATGCTGATGCTGAGCGCTCATGAGAAGCAGGCACTGGCGCGCCGGGGCCGATGGAGTTATCGGCAGAAGATGCTGGGAGATTTCTTGTTTTGCCTGATGTGGGCACTGTTACTTTGGCTGATTCTGCTGGCAGTCAGCGGCGGTCTGGTGCGCAATTATATTATCATTGGATTTCTGGGCGGTGCGGCTGTGTATTGGTTCATCTGCCGCCGACGGCTGGAGCGGTTTTGCCTGCTGCTGGCCGGCGGCATACTATTTGTCTGGCGATGGTTCTGGCGCGTTGTATGGATGCCGTGGCGGGTGCTGCATCGATTCTGCGTAGTACCGTGTATGAAATTTGTTCGAAAATTTGTAAAAGAGAAGCAGGAATTTGCTATCGAGGAAGAAAATATTATAGAAAATGAAAATTATTTTTTAAGTTGATGTAGCTTTTGAAAAATTTTTATTATATAATATAAAATGACAGAACATGCGGTGGTGATTAGATGGCAAAGAGAACCGGTAAAAAACTGAATGTAAAGAAAACAATAATCACGCTGGCTGCAGTGTATGTAATCTGCCATTTGGTTTATGGATCCACCAGTATTGTGGATTTGAAGATGCAGCAGAATCAGCTGGCACAGGAACTGGATGCGGCTTACACGGTGCAGACGGAGCTGCAGGCAGAACTGGAGTACATGAGCAGTGAAGATGCCGTTGAAAAAATAGCCCGCGAGAAACTGGGCCTGGTGAAAGACGGCGAAATTCTGATTCGTCATGTCGATACCAGCCAGGCACAATAGGGTTGTCATGTTTTGGGGCGTATGCCGGAAGGCATAAATTTTATTAGGGAGGCAGTTTGTTCGCATGTCCATCAGTAAAGGGCAAATTTTAGAGGGAACCGTAACAGGTATTACAAAATTTGGAGCATTCATTGAACTTAGCACAGGAGAAACCGGTCTGGTTCACATCTCTGAGGTTGCAGACACTTATGTAAATGACGTTAATGAATTTTTAAAGGTGAAAGATGCTGTTAAAGTAAAGGTTATTCATGTAGACGATAATGGGAAAATCGGGTTATCCATTCGTCAGGCAAAAGAACGACCAAAACAGCCGACTGTTTCCTTTGAAGACCGTCTGGCCCGTTTTATGAAAGACAGCGATGAAAAGCTGGCTTCTCTGAACAAAAATATGAATAATAAGCGGAAAAGCGGTAATAGATATTAATGAGCAGGCGGTGTGCGGATTCGCGCACCGCTTTTTTAATGATATAAGGAGGAAAACGCATGCGTAAAGCAGTGATTGACATGGGTACCAACAGTACCCGACTGGCGGTGGCAGAGCTGGTGGACGGCAAGATGCAGATGGTTTATACACAGGTTGCAGAGACGCGGTTAGGGGAAGGCATGGGTGCAGAACGAATCATTCGTCCTGTGCCGCTGGCGCGCAATGTGGAAGCGGTGCAGCGGTTTGTGCAGACAGCGCAGCTGCTGGGGGCTTATGATGTGCGTATCACCGCTACCAGTGCAGTGCGGGATGCGGTGAACAAAGAAGCGGTGCAGCAGGCAATCAGCAATGCAGTCAGGATTCCGATGGAAATTCTGCCGGGTCAGGTGGAAGCACAGCTCAGTTATCTGGGTGCCAGCGGCGATTTTATCCAGCTGGGAAAACCGCTGGCGGTGCTGGATATCGGCGGCGGCAGCACAGAACTGGTGTATCCGGCAGAAGGCGGGATACATGGCGCCAGTGTAAACCTGGGGGCTGTGCGGCTGCTGGAACATCCGGAGCTGCGTTCGCAGATGGATGATATATTGCAGGGTCTAAAAGAAGATTCTCTGCAGGCGGACTGTGCGTTAATTGCCGTGGGCGGCACCAACACCTGCCTGATGGCGATGGAACTGGGGTTAACCAGATATGACGGCACTAAAATTCACGGACAGGTTATTAGTAAAGAACGGGTTGATTACTGGTGCAATACGCTGTTACATATGACCCAGGAAGAGCGGGAGCAGATTCCAGGCATGAAAGCCAAACGGGCCGATATTATGCCGTACGGCGTACTGATTTTGCAGAAAACTATGGAAATGCTGGATATATCGCAGGTGATTATCAGTGATAAGGGGCTGGTGTACGGCCTGTTATTATCTGAATTCCGGTAAGACGCGTTCTTTTTCCGTATCACTGTATTGTTTTTGTTTTTTTGGTTTGTCATAAAACAACCCCACCTTCATATACATAGAGAAATGGACAATGGAGGTGTTTAAGGTGCAGAGTGAAAATCTGGCCTATGAATGGAATGATGTGGCACTTCTGATGGATCAGCGGGCCTGTACATTTCTTTGTAAGACCATGCTGCAGATTCCGGAAGGGGAAGTTAGCCAGCTGCAGGAAATTGAATTTGCTGACTGGAGCAGAATACCCAGTCAGAATGATACAGAGCAGTTTAGCGGTACCCTGCAATTACAGATTGGATATCTGAATCAGCAGGGCGAACGGCATCAGCTGCAGGTGGAAATCCCGCTGCAGGGTACCTTGCAGGAGCCTTTGCGGGAACAGGCAGATGCGCGGCTGCTGTACAGCAAAGGCCAGTTGGCTGACAATTATCTGTTACTGGAAACTGTTTTGCAGATTCCGCGGGAATTACAATTGCAGCGCACGCAGGTAATTGTGGGACAGTTCGAGATGGCGGAACTGTTAGAACTGCCGGAGCAGTGGCCCGGCTGTGTTGACGTGCTGACCACTGCGGCAGCGGCGGTGGTGCAGGATTATGCGATTCATCAGCAGCAGATGCAGGTGCAGGGTGTGTATCAGCTGACGGCGGTGTATGTCAACGAGGAACAGGAGGGCGAGCAGTTATTTGCCTATCAGCAGCGCAGACCGATGGAAGTTTCGGTTCCGGTACCGGCGGGGCTGCGGGAAATAACCGGTGTACAGCCTTATTATCAGAGTTTATCCGTGCAGCAGCTGGATGACCATCACATTCAGCTGACGGGCAGCGGTGTGTTGTGCACGCTGCCGGTAGAAGAGGAGAAAGCTGCGGAGCCGGAAATGCTTGCGGAACCGGCAGAACAGGAAACAGCCGGCTGTGAAGAATTGTGTTATGTGCCGCAGAACAGACGGCAGCCGCAGGGGCCGTCTGTGGTAAACAGCAGAGGATCCCGCAGAGCCAATTTATCCAAATATATGCGTGACTTAAACAGTTCGGTGCAGAGCCCGACCTCGATTCGCAATTTTGAGATTGGCCTGGAACCGGATGTGGAAACAACAGAAGAGGAACTGTAAGGCAAAACCGCTATGGAAGGATGATTCCGTGGCGGTTCTTTTTATGAAAAAAATTTTTCCTGGCACCCCAATCCGACATTTTTCACGGCAAAGATGGAGTATGATGGAAGTATCTGGATTGTATGATGTGGAGGAATGTATGTGAAAAAAACAGAGATGACCAGGCTGACCCGGCTGGGCAGCAGCTTTATAGAATTGGGCAATGCTGTGCAGCAGCTGGAATTACAGCAGCCCCGGCAGCAGGAGGAAGTTGTAAAACATTTGTACAGCAAAGTGTATCAGCAGGTATGTGCGTTTTGCTCTAAAAAAAGCTGGTGCTGGGAGGATGAGAGTACCTACACCATTGAAGCGCTGGCCAGTGCCTGCAATACACTGGAAGAACGGGGGCTCAGCACAGAAACGGCTTTTTCCAGTAAATTTCAGGGGCGGTGCCATCGCACTGGACAATTGGAGGTTGCGTTAATCAACCAGATGGAATACTACAAACAGCAGCAGAGCTATCAGCGATTACTGGAAGAGAACCGGGAGAACATCGCACATCAGTTGACTTTATTAGGTGAACAGATGCAGCTGATGCGTGCCGGAACCATTGCTGACGAGCATTCGCAGCGGCTGGTTGTAGGCCACGCCGCCAGCAAAAAAGAACAGGTTTCCGGAGACAGCTGGGGTGTGCAGGATCTGCAGGATGGCCGCATGGTACAGATGTTGTGCGACGGTATGGGAAGCGGTGAACTGGCCATGCAGCAGAGCAAACTGGCGATACATTTATTGCAGGCGCTGTTATCCGGCGGATTGAGTATGCGGCTGTCGCTGAATATCATCAACACGGTATTATCCTTCCAGTACGGAGGGGTCCGATTCAGCACCATGGATATTGCGCTGTGGAATCTGAATACCGGTAAGATAGAGCTGTACAAATACGGTTCCGCGCCGTCCTTTATCAAAAACGGGCGCAAAGTGACCAGCTGCAACGGCGATTCCCTGCCTGTGGGCATTCTGCCCCGTGTGGAAGCTACGCTGCTGGAACATGACATTGCCGAAGGTGATTTGCTGATTATGATGAGTGACGGCCTGTATGAGCTGACCGATGAAGGCTTCCAGTGGGAGAAAATTATTAGCTGCCTGCCAACCGCCAACCCACAGATGCTGGCCGAATATCTGCTGGCCATTGCCACCAGCCGTATCCGCAGCAATCATAAAAAAGCAGCAGCCATTCATCCGGAGCAGGAACAGCATATGGATGATATGACCGTGCTGGTGAGCCGGCTGGTGTGAGAGGAAGAAATAGTAATAATCAAAAATATTACATGGCGTTATCAGTAATCCCTGTTATAGTCATTGATTTTTATGAAAATAGAATGAGATGTGAAGCTGCTTAATAAATAAAATAGAGGGTTAGTCTCAATTTCATTTTGAAACTAACCCTCTATTTGTTCTTCGTCTGGAATATAACATAATACATCCTTAATATCGCAGGATAAAATTTTACAGATTGTATTTAATGTGGCGGTAGAAACGTTTCTGTTTTGTTTTAGAGAATCTAATGTTCCCCGGCTGAACCCATAAACTTTGATTAACGTGTAAGTAGTGATACCCTTTTCTTTCATGGTTCTCCATAAGGGATCAAAGCAAATCATCATGGCTCGCCTCCCCTCCTGTTCATTATACGTGGAAAGCGACAACTTGAATATGCCCGAGAAAACGGGTATAATTTAATATAATAATGCTAAATAAATATTCAACTGAATTTAAGTGAATTACAAAACCGTTTAAAGTCGTTATTGCTGATTTTAACTTGTTGTATGAGGAGGAAGAGATGTGCGTATAGAGCAATTGGAATATTTAATTGAAATTGAAACCTGTGGTTCTCTGTTAAAAGCAGCAGAGAACATGTATATGACACATTCTGCTTTGAGTATTGCGGTAAACAAGCTGGAAAAAGAATTAGATGCGCAACTATTTGAACGTACCAATAAAGGTGTGGTGCCTACTGAATATGGGAAGCAAGTAATAGAAAGTGCAAAAAAAATTATTTCTGAAATAAATTACATCAAAGCAGAGGCACCTAAAAAGTCAAATATATTGCATATAGCGTCGATAGCAACGATATCAAATAATATTTTGCTGGATGTAATTGTAAATTTAAAAAAGGAAAGACCTCAATATAATATTAGTATAGATGAAGTGCCCCCCAGCGATGTTCTAAAAAAAGTCATAGAATCCAAAGTTAAAATTGGTATTTCGTTTTATGAGAAAGATAAGGAAGAAAATTTCCTGAAGATGATAGAAGAGAATTCGTTATACTGGGAGCCTTTATATTATGACTATTTATGTGCATATGTCGCGAAAAATAACCCTTTAGTAAATAAAAAAATCGTTTATGAAAAGGATTTGAGAGAATACATTCCAGTTAGTATTAATCATCGACAGAGGAATGACAGCAAAAAATACTATAACAGTTTTATAGATAATGAATTCATATTTTCTTTTACGAATCAGGAAAGCATTAAAAAATTTATCGTGGAACAAAACGCGGTAGCATATTTGCCACAAATTTTATCTTATAATGATTTTTATGTAAAATCGGGGAACATCGTGCCTTTGGATGTCATAGACAATCGTCAGGAAATTATCCATTATGCTGTTTTTTCCGGAAACCTTAATATTAATGAGCAAAGCTTTTTAAAAAAAGTAAAAGAAACTTATGATAATTTAAAATCAGATAGTTAATTTCAGTAAATCTGAATAGATACACTGTTTATGTAACAAAGCATTCAATTTTTTCTCCGCCTTAATTGTAAAAAATAATGAATACAAACATTAGATGTAAATTTTATTAACAATGATGTTAAATACATAAAATTGTTTTTATCTGTTGTTTTATAATATAATCCAATTAATAAATAGATTCTATTTATTAATTGGATGCGCATCTTGAGATTATAACATCAGAAACACACAGTAAATCAGAAACACACAATAATACTTTTATTTAAGGAGGATGAAAAATGCATAAAATTGCTTATGTAGTAGACCAGGAATTAGATAATGTCGCAACTATTGTAGAAAACGATATTTGTAAAGGAATGAAAATTCCTGTTGAGTTTGATGGGGTTGAGCAGGAAATTTTATTAACTGATGATGATGAGAACGGCAGATATACATTAGGCCAGAAATTTGCTATCAGAAAAATTGCAAAAGGTGAAACAGTAACGAAATATGGTTTAAGTATTGGCAGAGCTATGCGTGATATTGAAGTAGGGGAATGGGTTCACGTTCATAATATCGAACCTATGCGTGGCCGTGGCGATTTACACAAAGATGAAGCAAATGGAGGTATTATGTGATGCGCGATAAATGGTATGGTTATAGAAGAGCAAATGGCGAAGTTGGCTGCAGAAACTATACATTAATCCTTTCTGCAACAATTTATGCGAACAGCACTGTAGAAAGAGTTGCTAATTCGATTTCTGGAGCAATTCCAATTACACATCATTTAGGACGCTGCCAGACAAAATCTGACTTAAAAAGAACATTTGATGTTCTGTGTAAATTAGCGCAGCATCCTAATGTGGGCGGCGTTGTGATTGTTGACCACTTTAGAGAAGATATGTGCAATGTTGATGAAATGGCACATGAAATTTCCAAAACCGGCCAGTGGGTTGAAACTGTAAATATTCGTAATGCAGGCGGGGCAATTAACGCAACTGCAGAAGCTACAAGAAAAGCATTATACATGACCAGAAAGCTCTCTACCTATCAGAGAGAAGAAGCTGATTTTTCTGAATTTTTATTCGGCTTAAACTGCGGTACTTCTGATACAACATCCGGTCTGGCATCCAACCCGGCTCTTGGCTTCTGTTCTGACAAATTTATTAAACATGGCGGACGTTCTATTTTAGCTGAATTCCCGGAATTAATGGGTGCTGAACCTTGGCTGAAAGCAAAAGCAGTGAGCGAGGAAGTTGCAAATAAAATTGATGCAAGCATTGGTTCTTATGAACAGCGAATTTTTGCAACAGGGGAAGACATTAGAGGCTCCCAGCCAACAGGGGATAATATTGCGGGCGGTATTAGTACAATTGAAGAAAAATCTTTAGGCGGCGCTAAAAAAAGCGGGACAGCCCCTATTCAGGATGTTATTGGTTATGGAGATATCCCTGGCAAAGAGCCGGGCGTATATATGATGTATACTCCAGGCCATGGGGCTGAATCCATTACCGGTATTGCTGCAGCTGGGGCACAGGCGTTAGTGTTCTCTACAGGTGGCGGGCATACTATTGCACATCCATTAATGCCAACTATTAAAGTAACCGGGAACAGAAACTCCTGGGAATTAATGCAGGATACTGTTGACTTAGATTTAACAGGTATTTTAGGCGGCACTATGACATTGGAACAAGGTGGAGACGTTATCTTTGATGAAGTTGTAGACACTTTGAACGGGAAACTGACAAAAGCCGAAATCCTGATGGAAAGAACAGGTTTTGCAATTCACAGAGTAGGTTTAAGTATCTAAATTAAATATCTTGCAGGATATGAAGTTTGGGAGGCGAGCTTATGTTAAAAAGAAAAAAACAAGTAAGTATCATTGCTTTAATTTGTATTACGGCATTGCTCTTTGTCTCTGGTTGTGGAAATAATGCATCTGATCAACAGGCAGATGCTGGCTCAAATTATCCGGAAAAGGATATCACGCTGATTATTCCGTTTACAGCTGGTGGTTCCAGTGATGTTCAGGCTAGAATCGTTGAAAAATATTTCAAAGATGAATTTGGCGTAAATCTTGTTTTCATGTATAAAGAAGGTGCAGGTGGTGAAATAGGCTGGACAGAATTAGCGAATGCAGAACCGGATGGATATACCATCGCTGGTTTCAATGATCCGCACATTTTATTACAGCCGTTAGCAAGGGAAACAGCATTTACCTATGAAAGTTTTGATTATATCGGCATGATGGTAAAAGAGCCTCAGTTGATTGTTGTATCTAAAGACAGCCCGTATAACACTTTTGAAGAATTACTGGCTGCAATCAAAGAAAATCCTGGTGGTTTAACATGCGGCTTATCTGGCTCGTATTCTGGCCATCACATTACAGCTTTAAAATTAATGGATGCGGCCGATTGTGAATTCACTTTAGTCCCTTACAACGGTTCAGCTGACCAGATTGTTGCATTACAGGGCGGTCATATTGATTTTATTGTAGGGAATCCGGGTGACTTAACTCCAGATGCAGAAAAATATAAATTCCTGGCTATTGCTGATGAGGAAAGAGGTTCCTACCTGCCAGATACTCCGACATTAATTGAATTAGGATATGATGTCACAAATAGTATTTCCAGAGGTTTTGCTACACCGGTTGGCGTAGATCCAGCAATTTTAGAAAGACTCCAGAAAGGTTTTGAAAACATTGCGAATAATCCTGATTATTTAGCAGACATGGCTGCAATCGGTCAGCTTGCCGATTGGACCCACGGGGAAGATTTGAAGTCTGTTTATGCAGAAGACAGTGAACTCTATAAAGCACTTTTAGAAGAATATGCAACAGAGTAAATGGTCGAATGCTGTTATGTAGCTGTTATGTAATTTAATTTAATAAAAAACAGTTCTTAGAGATTAGCAATGTAACGTTTGTATTGTGTCACATATTTTTATAATCTCTAAAGAACTGTTTTTTTATTATGATGGCTTTTATATTAGTGAATTTCTCATTATCTATGAATAAAAGGTTATCACAAGTTTACTATGAGATTTTTAAGAGGTGAATTCTATGCTGGAAAACATAATTTATGGTCTATTGCAAGCGTTAAGTCCTTTTAATCTATTGATTATGATTTTGGCAACCGCTGGCGGGATTATGATTGGTGCATTGCCAGGCTTATCTGCCACGATGGGTGTAGCCCTGTTGGTTCCTTTAACATTCGGGATGGATCCGGGCAGCGGTTTACTGATGTTGGGTGCAATGTATTGCGGTGCAATTTATGGCGGTTCAAACTCTGCAATTTTAATTAACACGCCAGGGACACCTTCTGCCGTGTGTACAACATTTGATGGATATCCGTTAACCCTAAAAGGAAAAGCTGGGGACGCACTGATGACTGCTTTGGTAGCATCGGTGATTGGTGGCTTAATTGGTTCGGTCTTTTTATTAGCGGGCACAGAACCTTTAGCACAGATTGCTTTGAAATTCGGTTCTCCGGAATATTTCTGGCTGGCAATCTTTGGGTTAACTATCATAGCATCGTTATGTGAAAATAATATTATCAAAGGCTTGTTTGCAGCTGCAGTAGGTTTATTATTAGCTACTATCGGGATTGACCCGATTACTGGGCATGAACGGTTTATCTTTGGATTCAGAGATTTGATTGCAGGCATTAGTACCATTCCTGCAATGATTGGTCTGTTTTCTTTCACACAGGTTCTGGTGCTGGTTGATGAAAATGCTAATTATTTAGCTAAATATAATCCAGAAAAAGGGGTAATGAAAAAAACATTTAAAACATTGTTGTCAAAATATAAAATTCTGTTATTACGTTCTTCCATTTTAGGCAGTATTGTTGGGATTTTACCTGGTGCAGGTGGTAATATCGCAAGTTTTGTGGCATACAACGAGTCGAAACGTTTTGCAAAAGACGCAGACGAATACGGCAAAGGTGCAATAGGCGGTGTGGCAAGTAGTGAATCTGCGAATAATGCAACGGTAAGTTCTTCCTTAATCCCTTTACTGGCGCTGGGGATTCCGGGTAGTCCTGTTGCAGCGGTTCTGATGGGCGGCCTTTTGGCACATGGATTAACACCAGGCATGAAATTATTTACACAAGCTGGCGACATCACATACACATTCATAGTGGGGCTGTTCGTAGCAAATATTTTAATGCTGATTCTGGGTGCCATTGGGATGAAACTGTTTGTTAAAGTATTAAATGTTCCTACGCATTACATTGCAGTTGTTGTTGCTGTATTATCCGTAATCGGCAGTTATGCAATCAGAAACAGTATGTATGATGTTATGGTCATGTTAATTTCTGGAGTAGTTGGTTTTATCTTCTTGAAACTTGATATTGAACCTGGTCCACTGGTATTAGGTTTAATTTTAGGCTCTATTATTGAAGTGAACTTTTCTCAAGGGTTATTAATGAGCAGTGCAGCGGGTAGTTTATTATCCGTATTTGTTTTCAGACCAGTATGTGTGGTTATGATTTTATTATGCATCCTGTCAGTCGCTTCTCCTTATATCGGTAAATTATTGAAAAACAGAAAATAGAAAGGGCTGATATTATATGTCAATGAAACAGTTGAATATTTTGTTATCCGTAGTAACATTAATCATTTGTGCTGTTTTCTGGAGCTCAGCGGTTAATATCGTAGAACCTGCAGATGTTTATCCTAAAGCATTAATTATTGTTATTGGATCACTTGCTGTTGTAATATTGATTCAAGCATTATTCTTCAAAAAAGATGATAGTAAGGTATATCCTTTTGCAAATCTGAAATATAATCGTGTTATAACAACAATTATTTTCGCGTTTGTATATTATTTTGGGGTAGAATATATTGGCTTTTATGTGAGCAGCTTCATCTTTATTATTGTCCTTTCGTTTTTTCTGGGCAAAAAAGAAGATAGAACTCTGAAAGAGTTTGCAAAGTTAATTGTAATCAGTTTAGTTGTTACAGCTATAATTTATTTAGGCTTTGACGTTTTTTTGAAGGTGCCAATTCCTGACGCACTGTTATTTTAAGTGATGTGATGCAATATGGAAGAGATATTAACGAAATCAGCAGGGTATATTCTTTTAATCTTTTTAGGTTTTTGCGGAAAGAAAATCGGAATATTTCATACAGAGGATCGTTTTGTACTTAGTAAGGTTATGCTGTATATTACGATGCCGTGTATATTTATTGCCTCCTTTAAAAATTTCGTACCGACATTTACTCTGGTGTTAATGTTTGTTTTAGCAATTCTGGCGAATCTGATTCTTTGTTATACTGGTTTGTTTTTTGCCAGAAATAAAGATGGAGCTGAAAAAGCACTATATATGCTGAATTGTTCCGGAAGTAATGTGAACGGATATGCTGTACCTATCATTGCATCTGTTTTTTCTCCAGAAGCGATAATTGCTGCAACGATGTACGGCATGGGCAATGCTATTATGACTACAGGCGGAACATACGCATTAGCCAGATGTTTCGTCGAAAAAAGCAAAAAACCCTCCCTGAATGTCTTTTTTCGAAATCTGTTTTCTTCAGTGCCATTTGATACCTGTTTAGTTATGTTAATCCTATCCATGATGAATATCCATTTTCCTGCTCCTGTATATGAAATAGCAAACATGATTGGATCATCTACGATTATTATTACCATGATTATGCTAGGTATCACATTCGACATTGATATTAATCGTCATGATTTAGGTGATATATTGCTGATTATGGCAATTCGTTTGATTGGTGCTTTTATCATTGCAACCACAGCCTGTTATTTATTTCCTTTGAGTGAAATAGAACAAATAACACTATATTTTGTTTTGTTTGGTCCAGTGACTAGTTTTGCACCCAATTTTTGCAGTTTATGCGGCTGCAAACCATCTGTATATGGTGCGCTTAGTTCTATTACTGTACCTGTCAGTTTAGTGGCCATTAATATTTTGCTACTATTTTTTCAATAGCTATTTAGTTTCAAAGACCTGTTCAATCATATGAATGGGTCTTTTTACTACCAGAATATATTAGAAGAAGGGGTGACGCTTTGTGGCAGTAAAGGTGAGAAGATTAGCGCCTGTTAACATGGATGGAGATAGACCACTGCGTGACAAGGTGATTGAAATATTGCGTGATGCAATTGTTACGCAGGTATTGAAACCGGGCGAGCGTCTAATGCAAGTTCAATTGGCCGATGAAATGGGTGTAAGTCGTACTCCTTTGCGGGAAGCCATCAGAGCCCTGGAATTAGAAGGGTTAGTAATAGTGACCCCGCATAAAGGTGCTTACGTTGCAGATGTGTCCATGAAAGATATCAACGAAATATATGAAGTTCGTTCTGCATTAGAAATGCTGGCTGTAAGCCTGGCAGTGGAACGCATCACTGATAAAGAACTGGATGCACTGGAACGTCAGCTGTCAGGTCAATTCAAAATCCAAGAAAGCAGAGGCTGTGATTGGAACAACACCGCTTACATCGACAGTACTTTTCATAGCATCATTTATCAGGCGGCAAATAATCAGTGTCTGGTGCGATTTGCAAATATTTTGCAAGAACAATTACAACAACTTCGTGCTACCTCATCGACCTTTCCCGATAGAGATAAAACTGCTCTGGAAGAGCATAAACAGATTGTAAAAGCACTGGTCGAACATAATGGTGAACTGGCTTCCAGACTGGCTCGTGAGCATGTTGCGAATGCAGAGCGAGCAATGATTTCCAGTATGGAAGAGAAGACAGGGCCATATAATTAATAATTATGAAGAAAAAATGTTTTAGTCTTGAATATACAATCTAAGTGCAACAAAAGAAAATGACCCATAGTTCTGGTATCATGATGTTTGCGAAGACAATCAGATACCAGGTGGAACTATGAGTCACTATAAATATTTTACACCAAAAGCGCGAGAAAAGATACTGTTGCTTTATGAAAAAATAGCGAATCATATAAATCCAAACATGAAACTCTTTTTCTTAAAAAACAAATTAAAACCGGAACCGACAGAATTGCGAATGGCACATTCGGATTTGGCGTCTGTTCCGGTTTTTTGCAATCCTGTAAATCAGAATATTTCTCCACAATTTCTTAACATTATTATCAAAAAATTTTTGAAAAAATCCATTGATTTTCTGGGATAACCGTATTATACTATTCATTGTTAGCACTCGAGTCGAAAGAGTGCTAACAACAAGGAAGCAGAAAGAGGTGGAGAACATGGAAATGGACAGCCGGAAGCAAAAAATCCTGGAGGCGGTTGTGCTGGATTATATTGAAACTGCTGAACCGGTAGGTTCCAGAACCATCTCCAAGAAATATAACCTGGGTGTCAGTTCGGCGACCATCCGCAATGAGATGGCGGATCTGGAGGAAATGGGGCTGATTGAACAGCCGCATACATCGGCAGGCCGTGTGCCGTCGGATGCAGGGTATCGCTATTATGTGGATTACCTGATGGCACAGAGCGATATTCAGGAGGAAGCCAAAAAACTGATTCAGAAGGCCATTCATGATAAACGGCAGCAGGTCAGTGATGTGCTGCGCGATTCGATGAAGATGCTGGCCGAGGTAACCAACTGCACCACGGTGATGATGCTGGATGAGAGCAAAGGCTCCACACTGCAGCTGTTACAGCTGCTGCTGGTGGAACCGGGAAAAGCGCTGATGGTGATTATCACCGAAGGTGACAAAATTGAAAATCGTTTTCTGGAAATCCCGAAAACGATGACCAGAGAAGATCTGGATCTGGTTTCGATGATGATGAACCAGAACCTGCGCGGTTTGAAAGTAGACGACTGGCAGCGCAATATTCTGGAAAATATTTTTCAGAATCTGACCCGGCAGCGTCAGGTTGTGGACTGCGCGTTAGAAATGTTATCCTCCATCCTGAATGTACAGGGCAAAGATAAAAAGATTTATCTGGACGGCGGCCTGAATATGCTGTCGCAGCCTGAGTTCAAGGATGTGAATAAAGTAAAAAATCTGCTGCAGTCGCTGGAACAGCAGGAAGTGCTGAGCCAGCTGATGGAAGGTGACACCGAAACCGGCATTACGGTGAAAATCGGGTCTGAAACCGGGCTGGATGAAGTAAAAGACTGCAGCGTGATTGTGGCAAGTTACAAGGTAAAAGGGGAAACCGTTGGCAAGGTGGGGCTCATCGGCCCGACCCGAATGGATTACGCGACTGCGGTGTCCATGCTGAACACCATGGCACAGACGCTGGAAGAAGCCTATAAGGACAATGAATAGCGAGGGAATACCATGAATGAACAGCGGGAACAGAAATTTGACCTGATTGAAAACAACAGTAATGCCGTACGGGCTGTGATGGCTGCGGTGGAAAGCACCATCGGGCCAAAAGGGCTGGACACTATGCTGGTGGATCAGTTCGGCAACGTGGTTATCACCAACGACGGTGTGACCATCCTGAATATGATGGAGGTCAACCATCCGGTGGCACGCATGTTAATCCATTCGATTAACGCACAGCAGGAGGAAGCCGGCGACGGCACCACCACAGCGGCGCTGATGGCCGGAGAGATGGTAACCCACGGGCTGGAACAGGTCAGCAAAGGGGTGCCTGTGGCACAGGTGCTGACTGGCTTACGCTACGGTGTGAAGGAAGCTTGCCGCTTAATGGAGCTGGAAGCTGTTCTGGTGGGCAGTCTGGATACTGGTCAGCTGTATAACATTGCTTATGTGGCAGGCCGGGAGGATGAAGCCATCGCGAAGCTGATTATGGAAGGCGCCGCACTCATCGGGCAGGAAAAACTGCTGGATGCCAGTTTCCGCTTTTCACAGCGGGTGCGGGCAGTGGAAGGTGCTGGCAGTGAGGTACTGAACGGGGTACTGGTCACCAAAGAGCGGCTGACCCGGCAGATGCCGCTGGAGCTGGAAGGCGATATCAAAGTGATGGTGCTGGATGATGCACTGGAGCAGGAGGAGCTGGGCAACGGCGCCCTTGCAACAGAGAGCGGATTTCAGCAGTATCTGGTGTTAAAAGAGCAGTTTAAAACCAATATACAGAAACTCATCGATACTGGTGTGCAGGCTGTTTTTGCAGACCGGGGCGTGGATGACGCGGCAGCAGAGCTACTGGAGGAAGCCGGTGTCCTGGTGGTGGCTCGTGTGCCGCACAAAGAACTGGTTGACCTGGCGGAGCACTGCGGTGCCAAATTAGTAAAACGCACCAGCCTGCTGAAGCCAGCAGATGAACTGAAAAAACAGTTTGGCTCTGCAACGCATATCATAGGAAATGAGAAACTGCACAATATAAAAGTGCTGGGTGGCGGCGGAAAAGCCATGGCAACCATTCTGGTGGGTGCAACCACCGGCGAGGTGGTAGGCGAGAAAGAACGCATTGCCAAAGATGCAGCAGCCAGTGTACAGTCGGCGTTACAGCGCGGGCTTGTGGCCGGCGGCGGTGCTGCCGAGTTAGCAGTTGCCCGGCAGCTGGAGCAGAACAAAAATGCACTGTCCGGTATGGCAGTATTCGGCGCAGACTGTGTTATCGCGGCATTGAAGAAGCCATTTATGCAGATTGTCACCAATGCGGGGTTTAACCCGCTGGAAAAACTGGGCGATGTGCACAGGGCACAGGAACTGCAGCAGAACAATCATCTCAGTATCAACTGCGACACAGGCCGCATTGATGATTTATACATTGCAGGGATTGTAGATCCGCTGTATGTAAAACTGCACGGGCTGAAAACAGCCGGTGAGGTGGCGGAAGCTATTTTACGCATCAATATTATTGTGAAGAAAAAAGAATATCAGCAAACTTCGTAACACAACATAGCAAATAAAGGAGTGTGACCAATCACATGACAGAACAGGAAAAAGAAATCCTGGAAGAGGAAGTGACCGAAGAAGTACAGGAAGAAACCGCCAGCGAAACGGACGCTGCCGAAGAAGCAGCGGAAGAAGTACTGGATCCGGAAAAACTGGCTGCCGATTTGGCAGAATTGAATCAGCGTTTTCTGCGCACCGCTGCGGATTTTGAAAACTATAAACGCCGCACCGCGCAGGAAAAAGACGACTTGCTGAAATACAGCAATGCCAGACTGATGGGAGAACTGCTGCCGGTGCTGGATAATTTCCAGCTGGCGCTGAGAACACCGGGCGAAAGCCAGGAAGCACAGAATGTGATCAAAGGTGTGGAGATGATTTACCGCCAGATGGTGCAGGCGCTGGAACAGGCAGGCATGACAAAAATCGAGGCAGTCGGCCAGCCGTTTAATCCGAATCTGCATGAAGCCATTATGCAGGTGGAGGACGACACCGTACCGGAAGATACCGTAGTAGAAGAACTGCGCGCCGGTTATATGTTAAAAGAACGGGTAATCCGTCCAAGTATGGTTAAAGTATCTAAATAAATATAGAAAACATGAAACACATTGTGAAAACTTTTAGGAGGAAGATTTAACATGGGAAAAGTAATCGGGATTGACTTAGGGACAACAAACTCTTGCGTGGCAGTAATGGAAGGCGGCGAACCAGTTGTAATTCCTAACAGCGAAGGGAACCGTACAACGCCGTCTGTACTGGGGATCTCCAAAGCAGGCGAACGTCTGGTAGGTCAGGTCGCAAAACGTCAGGCAATCACCAACCCGGATAACACCGTAAGTTCTATCAAACGTCATATGGGGACTG
>JAFYPD010000073.1 GCA_017547685.1 Peptococcaceae bacterium | reverse complement strand
TTAAAAACTCTCATCTGGAGATATTTCATTAGCTATTGGAATAACAGAAGAATCTGTTCCGCTAATGGCGGTCTGCCTCCAATGATGAAACGAAAGCAATATTATGCTTCGTTAGAAGAAGCAGCATAGGTCAAACATCCTTGAGAAAAAAATGTAAAGTGATATTGACAATATCAAAGCGAAGTAATGTCAATCTCATGGCAGCAGTTTCGATGGCTCATGGTAGGTTTTTGACGTGGTCTGTAGTATAATAAATGTATCAGAAAGAAAAGGAAGATACGTTCATGGATACCACTGAAAGGAGTAACTGCTATGAAAAAAAAATTTATTTTCTGCACATGTTTTCTTATTTTTCTGTGTTCATCATCACTGGCTTTCGCACAGGAACCAGAAATCATCTGGATTGAAAATCCATCAGAAGAACATTCCGTCTATTATTATGGTTACAAACCTTTTGGCAACTTACGCTACCAGCCTGCAGAATATGGCGAGGGCCTGTATTCCATAACCTGCCTAAAAGGTGAACTGGATTATACGGTGCTTTCGCCGGATGGCTGTGGAACATTTTATCAGGGATATGTCAACCAAGCCGGTGATTGGGTTCTTCCCCCTATTTACAATGTAGGGTATGCTTTTTCTGATGGACTTGCACAAGTTGACCAGCCAAGTGTAGAACAAAGAAACGGGGGAACCTATTACTCGAATATAGATCACATCATTAACCGAGATGGACAAGCAATCGGTGGAATAGATGAATTAACACAACAGGGATATAGAATTCGCGCTGTCAGTGATTCTCTTGTTTTACTGTCCATCCGTGAAAACTTTCATAGTCCTTTATACTTTGCCCTGGCAGATTTAGATGGAACGCTCTTGTTGTCTGCGAGCTTTTTAGATATTCACTTGCCATCAGAGGGGCTTTGTCTGGTACAAACAGACAAAGGTTACGGTTTTTATCACACAAATGGAAAACTCGCCATTCCAGTGCAGTATCAGAATGGAAACGATTTTTCCGAAGGAAGAGCGGCTGTGCAGAAAAACGGTAAATGGGGCTATATTGACCAAGCCGGCAAAGAAATTATCACTTTCGATTATGAAAATGCACATTCTTTTGTTGAAGGTCTGGCCGCAGTTCAGCTGAACGGAAAATGGGGATTTATAGACCTATCCGGGCGAATTATAATCAATCCTATCTATGATGAAGTAAAATCCTTTTCAGAAGGGGTGGCCTCTGTACGCAAAGGAAACCAATGGGGCTGTATCAATCAGCACGGTGATGAAATTTTACCATGCCAGTATCAAGCCGTAGAGGTTTGCAGCGATAATCGCATTGCGGTAAAATGGCAGAATCGCTATGGTTATTTTGATGCATCGGGCGAAAAAATTATTGATTTTCTCTATGGAGCTGCAACAGATTTTCACGAAGGATTTGCCGTCGTATCCTCTGGCGATTTTACGGGCTGTAATTGGAACAGCTACTGGCACATCGGCATGACACCTGCCGTTTACAATAACAATCAGTTTGGTGTCATCGACCAGTGGGGTAATCAGATTTTACCGGAAGAATATCTATGTATTTCTGATTTTGAAGACGGAACTGCAATCTGTCAGCGCGCTTGCGATAAAAAAGTCGGCATCATCCAGGCACCGGAAGTATCCGCAGTGGATCCGGGAAAGCGCAGTTTCGTAAGACTGTATTGTAACAACCAGCTGTTACCTGCCGACCAGAGTCCTATCCTTGTAAATAGCCGCACCCTTGTACCGCTGCGGATCATTGCTGAAACATTCGGTGCTGACGTTGCATGGGATTCTCAAACACAAATTGTCACAATACGGCAAAACGCCAGAATCATTACATTGTCGGCCGATGAACCAACCGCAGAGATCAATGGGCAGAAGACAACTCTGGATGCACCAGCACAAATTCTCAATGGTCGTACCATGGTTCCCCTGCGGTTTATTGCGCAGCAGTTTGGCGCACAAATACAGTGGGATGATGCTTCCTACAGTGTATATTTATCAACAAGATCTGATGTATAAAGATAGGAGCGTTGCAAGATGAAAAAATTCGTTATTACCGTATTGTTCACCATATTATTTCTGTGCTGTCCTCTTTTCCCGGCACTTGCTGCGGAACAGGTGCAGGTAACTTTACCGTCTTTTTCAATCACATTAAACGGTCAGACCATGCAGAATGACTACAGCAAATATCCCTTTATTGTGTACAAGGACATCACATACGTCCCTATGACCTATTACGACAGTCGGTTGCTTGGCATCAAAACAGATTGGAGTGCAGAGAATGGGTTGTCCATCACCGCATGTGAGGATACTCTAGCGGAATACAAACGGGAAGTCCTTGATACAAAAAATCGCAGAAAACAGACTGCTTCCATTTCGGACAGTCGTATTACAGTGAATGGCACTGTAATTGATAATCGTCGGGAAACATACCCATTACTCTTGTTCCGCAACGTAACCTATTTTCCGCTGACCTGGCGCTTTGCAGTGGACGAGTTTGGCTGGCAGTATCAGTTTGATGCGGAACATGGTCTCGTGATTGAAAATAAAAATTCCTATTTGCAGAAAGCAGATGCATGGGATGGTGTGGTTGATGAATTTAGCGGGATTGGCAGTACCCGTGATACTGGCGAGATATCACTGCTCTTTGCCCCTCAGCCATGGGCTCCCGTTTCCCTGCAAAAAACATGGGATTGTACCTATGCAACTGACTTAGCAAATTATCCAATGGGCGTGTATAATCTGACAACGGCTGATATCACCCTGTTGCCAACTGATTTTTCTTTTGAATATCAGATTTATAAAGTAATTGGCGAGCAGAACGAACTGGTATACCGTAGAAAGGTTCCGTTCTATACAGGCGAACTGAAGGCATGGCACTGGGCTTCGCAAACTATACCAGTTTCCTATTGGGACGCGCAATCTCTCCGCCCAGGCAAATATCGAGTGGTGCTCACCCATCCGGATACAATACAGTATGTATTGCACAATTCGCAACAGACAGTTACGCTTGACTTACGGGAGCAGCCATATCCAGAAATCTTTGAGGGATATTATGTTGTATTTGAGGGACCTGATTTCCCATTTGAATAAAAGAATCCTAAAATAGTATATTTGCAATCACGCTTGGCCAATTTGTAAATTCGTGTAAACTACTGAATGTCAACGCCGGAAAGAAAATGATGAAAAGGGAGTGCGGACATTTTCCTGGACTCTATCAGCATACACTCCCTAACTTTTGTCTATATTGAACCGGGCTCATTCTCATTCATGAAAGGTTCATTCGTTTTGCGTTGTGCCAGTGGATATATGGATTTAACTGGCTGCAGAACTCTTCAATCGTGCTATTGAACATGAATAGTTATAAAAAACTCCCGGTCAGTTGTCCTGTTCTGACCGGGAGTTTTTATCACCAAATAAAATATGTACCACACATCCTATCTGACAAAGGGGAGCATTTTCATAAACGTTCTACCACATGACCCTGCTCTAAATACAAGCGATGGTCGGCGAACAAATCGCCCTCCCGCGGGTCATGGCTGATTAAAATAACGGGAGTGTGAAACTGATGTTTAAACTCCAGAAATTCCTGATATACAATCTGTTTTGTTTTCATATCCAGCGCCGAAAACGGCTCATCCAGCAGTAATAAATCCGGTTTGGTCACAATGGCGCGAGCCAGCGCGGTACGCTGTTTTTCGCCGCCTGAAATTGTGAACGGATATTTTTTGCGCAGATGGCTGATGCGGAACGTATCCATGATATAATCCATATATCGCAGCATCTCCGCTTTATTTTTCCCATCTTTGAAATCGGGCTGATTCTGCAGCCCGTACAGAATATTTTTTTCCACCGTCATATTGGGAAACAGCGCATAATTCTGAAACACATAGCCGATATTTCTCTGCTGCACCGGCAGATTCACCTTTGTGCCATCATCATACAGCACACGGTCCCCCACCTGTACATGGCCGCCGTCCGGCTGCAATAAGCCGGAAATACAGTTCAGAATGGTACTTTTGCCGGACCCCGATTCCCCCTGGATCACCAGTACACCGCCTGGAAACCGGCAGGCTACATTCAGCTGAAACTGATCCAGCTGCTTGTTCAGTTGAAAGGATACTGCCATGTTCACCGCCTACTTTCCAAGATAATTTCGTTTTTCCAGCCATTTATTCAAGGCAAAAATCAGTACAAAACTGAATACCGTCATAATCAGTACCAGTGTATTGGCCTCGGTTGTATTGCCGTTTTCCACCGCATAGTAAATCGCAGTCGGCACCGTCTGGGTTTTGCCCGGAATATTCCCGGCCACCATCAGCGTGGCACCAAACTCACCAATGGCACGGCAGAATGCCAGTACAATCCCGCTGATAATGCCCGGCCAGGCCAGCGGAAAGGTGATGGTGGTGAAAATGCGGAATTCGCTGCTGCCCAGGGTACGGGCCGCCCGCTCATAGGCCGGATCCACATTCACAAAGGCCGCTTTCACATTCTGATACATCAGCGGCAGTGATACAATACTGGCCGCAATCACAGCCGCATACCAGGTAAAAATAATCTTAAATCCAAACATATCAATCAGAACACTGCCAATCACGCCCCGCTTACCCAGCAGCATCAGCAGAAAATAGCCGGTGACCGACGGCGGCAGAATCATAGGCAGTGTAATCAGCGTTTCCCAGAAGTTTTTTCCGGGAATATTCTTTTTGTTCAGTATGTACGCAAACAGAACACCGAACAAAAAAGAGAATACCGTTGCAATGGATGCAATTCGCAAAGATAATAAAATTGGTTCCAGCATAGCTTCTCCTCCTGTTCGATGTTCCGTTCCGGTCGTTTTGGTATCGTTTATGGTTTCAACAGTTACACAATATTATAATACAGTGAACCCGTATTTTTCAAATACAGCTTTTGCTGCATCGGTTGTCAGAAATGCATAGAAATCTGCTGCTGCCTCTGGCTGCGGTGCTTCGGTCATGATAGCAGATGGATAATTAACCGCTGTGTAGCTGTCAGCCGGAGCATCGCCAATGATAACACCCTCTTCTAACAGCATGGCATCTGTGTGGTAAACGAACCCTGCGTCCGCGTCGCCGCCGTCAACATATTCCAGCACGGCACGTACGTTTTTCGCATAAACCAGCTTCGGCTGGATTTCATCCCAGATACCCAGGTTTTCAAACATTTCCTGCGCATACTGACCGGCCGGCACGTCGGTTGGTTCGCCAATGGCAATCAGTTCCACATCGTCGCCCAGCAGAGCCTGTACATCGGTAACCACTTCTGCTTTTTCAGCGGAGGCAATCAGGGTCAGCGCATTTCCCAGTAAATCTTTTCTGGTTTCGCTGTTCACAGCACCTGCTTCCTCCAGTGTATCCATGTGTTTCTGGTTTGCAGAAATGAAGATGTCACAGTCAGCGCCTTCTTCAATCTGTTTTTTCAGAGTACCGGATGCTTCGTAAACCGGTACGATGGTGTTCCTGCTGTCTTCCTGATACAGGGTAATGATTTCATTCAGACAGTCTGTCAAACTCGCCGCTGCAAAAACATGCACCTCTGCACCTGGCTGTTCCTGCTGCCGGGCATTACCGCCGCATCCGGCCAGTACCATCGTAAATATCAGGCATACAGCGAAAACCATTCCAATTCTTTTTTTCATGTCAATCCCTCTCTTTTTTAATTGGAACCAAACTAAACCAAACTAAAACAAACTATATTGCAATTATACAAATAAATCAAAACTCTGTCAAGACATTCAATTTCACTTGCCAGCCGTCCCGCTTATCGTCTATAATACAGATAGAAGCGAATTCGGCAGGATGAATGCGTGATTTCTGATACATTCTGAAGGATTTTAAATAAAAAATGAGGTGACTGCACAATGGCAGAAGCGTTTTATACACCGGAAGAAGTGGCGGCAATCCTGAAGCTGTCCAAATATACCATCTATGAAATGATTAAGCGCGGCGACCTGGAAGCCCATCGCGTTGGCCGCGGACTGCGCATCAGCGCCCAGCAGCTTGACCAGTATCTGTATCAGAATAAAACAGAAGATAATACCTTTGATGCTGAACTGGTACAGACAGACACGGGCACCTATGCCCGGCTGCTGCACAGCAGAGGAGATGTACAGTTTCACGTTTCCACAAATCTGACCGGCTCTGTTCGAGTCAGCATTGAACCGGAAAATATTATTATCAGCCACACGCAGCTAATCTGCAGTGCACGCAACGTGCACAAAGGCACTGTAACCGCCATCGCAGAACGGGGCAACCGATGCCTGGTGACACTGGATATCGGTGTACCGCTGAAAGTGGCTCTGACTCCTTACTCCGTGCAGGAAATGCATATGAAAACAGGCGATACACTGTACGCCATTTTCAAATCTATGTCGGTGAAAGTGACCGCACGGTAACATACTGCAACTGTATTATCATTTTTTGAATCATACACATTACGTTTTTACAGACATACAAAAAACCCTCTGCCAATGCGGCGAGTGCCATAAAACAGTAATGCGCACACCCGAGGAGGTTTCGTCTTCTTCGGGTGCTTCTTTGTGCAGATGTGGAATTTCTCTCATATTTCTGCTATACTTTATCTTGTGAAAGAGCAAGATAAATTGAAATTTGGAGGGATGCTGATATGGCGATTTCAAATATGAAAGCTATATTGCAAAGTGATATACAAAATGTGTGGGATATCGTTACTTCACTGGAAAAATATCAATGGCGCAGTGATTTGAGTAGAATTGAAATATTGAACGAAAAACAATTTGTTGAATATACACTGGATGGGTATGCTACCACCTTCACGATTACTGTTTCTGAACCATACAGGCGTTGGGAATTTGAAATGGAAAACAGCAACATGAAAGGTTATTGGACAGGTATTTTTGTCGAGAAAGATGGTCAGACAGAAATTGATTTTACAGAAGATGTTACTGCAAAGAAACTACTTATGAAACCTTTTGTGAAAGCATTTTTGAAAAAACAGCAAGAGAGATATCTCTCTGATTTGAAAAAGGAATTACAAAAATTCCGAGTTGTAGAGAGACATGAATAAAAAGAATCCTCCGTATGATTTTAATCACACGGAGGATTTATTGTTTTCTCTTATTTTGCGTAGTCTACGGAGCGGGTTTCCCGTACCACAACCACTTTAATCTGACCTGGATATTCCAGTTCTTTTTCAATCCGTTTTACAATATCGCGGGACAGTTTCACGGCATCGGCATCGTCCACTTTATCCGGTTTCACCATGATACGGATTTCACGGCCGGCCTGAATTGCGAAGGATTTGTCAACGCCTTCAAACTCGTTGGCGATTTCCTCTAACTGTGCCAGACGTTTCAGGTAGGACTCCAGTGTTTCACGGCGTGCGCCAGGGCGGGCAGCGGATACCGCATCGGCTGCGGCCACTAAAACAGCTTCCACCGTCTGCGGGTCTACATCGCCATGGTGTGCCTCGATGGCATTGATGACCGCTTTGGATTCGCGGTAGCGTTTTGCCAGATCAGCACCGATGGAGATATGCGGACCTTCCACATCGTGGTCAACCGCTTTGCCCAGATCGTGCAGCAAACCGGCACGTTTGGCCAGCTGTACATCCACACCCAGCTCGGCAGCCATCATACCAGCCAGATGAGCAACCTCGATAGAATGATTCAGCACATTCTGCCCGTAACTGGTTCTGTATTTCAGGCGGCCCAGCAGTTTGATAATTTCCGGATGGAGGCCGTGCACCCCTGTGTCAAAGGTAGCCTGTTCCCCTTCTTCGCGGATTTTCTGTTCAATTTCTTTCTGTGCCCGTTCCACCATCTCTTCAATGCGAGCCGGATGGATACGGCCGTCCACAATCAGTTTTTCCAGCGCCACTCTGGCAATATCACGGCGAATCGGGTCAAAGCCGGACAGGATAACCGCTTCCGGTGTATCGTCGATGATTAAATCAATACCGGTTAAGGTTTCCAGTGTGCGAATGTTGCGGCCTTCCCGGCCAATAATACGGCCTTTCATCTCGTCATTCGGAAGTGCTACAACAGATACTGTGGTTTCCGCAACATGGTCAGCCGCACAGCGCTGAATGGCCAGAGAGATAATTTCTCTTGCTTTTTTATCAGCGGTTTCTTTTGCTGCTGTTTCCATGTCCTTAATCATGATTGCGGTTTCGTGTTTGATTTCTTCTTCCACTTTGCTCAGCAGCTGTTCTCTTGCCTCTTCCGCGGTTAAATTTGCTAACCGTTCCAGTTCGGCCGCCTGCTGTGCGTGTAATGCTTCCACATTTGCTTTGATTTTTTCAATCTGCGCCTCGGTTTTGTGCATACTCTGCTCTTTCTGTTCCAGAGCTTCGTATTTCCGATCCATAGATTCTTCTTTCTGAATCAGGCGCTTTTCAGAGCGCTGCAGTTCCGCACGGCGTTCTTTCACTTCCTGTTCCGCTTCGTTGCGGATTTTATACGCTTCATCCTTTGCTTCCAGAATGGCTTCTTTCCGAATGGCATCGGTATTTCTGGTGGCTTCCTCCATAATCCGTGCCGCTTCTTCTTCCGCAGACTTGATTTTGGATTCGCCAACCTGTTTTCTCACAATATAGCCAGCTGCCAGCCCTGCAACAGCAGCAATAATAATATAGATTACGTTGGTCATATTGTTCGCAGTTCCTCCTTTCATTCATACTTTTCCTGAATTTTTTACATTGTAATAATAGAAACATCGAAAGTCCGGCTTTGCATCGCAATGTTCCGGCAAAAAACAAAAAAGCAAACCGGATTCCGATTTGCTGAAATTGCAAAGCAGCAGTCAGACTGAAAATCGTCAGACCACGCCCATATCCATATATAAATATGCAGTTCACAGTAATATATCTATCGTTCTATCTCAGTATCAACCATGCTACAAGTTTATATATACAACCTGCCAGGGGCAGATGCAATTTCAAACAAAAAGTCTTATCTATATAATTTTATAAGTTCTAGTATCACCTGTCAAGGGGCATATTTAAACTTAAAAATTATTATTGCACTGTCCCTGTCTGCTGTTTTCTATCATTTCATGGATTGTTTCATCGTGCAGCACCCGATTCACAAGGCTTCCGCCGTATCCTCTTGTGTACAGGAACCGCCCGATCTGCTCCCGGCTCACAGCCGACCGGCTGCTCTCGATTTTTTTCATCGCAGCAGCCATGGCCAGCTCCAGTTCCTGTTCCTCCGGGAAATATTCTTCCAGACTCTGCTGAACCAGCTGCCGGTCGGAGATTTTTTTTTCCAGTTCAAAGGCCATCTTCTGCCGGCCGCAGGGGTGAAACTGCACCCGGTCATGAATCCAGCTGCGGCAGTATGCCGCGTCATCCAGATACCGGTACTCTTCCAGAAAGGCGGTAACCTCCCGGATGATGCCGCTTTCATATCCCTTTTTCTGTAACTGCTGTTTTACCTCCTGCCGGGTGTGCATCCGGGCGGAGATATACTTCAGCGCCGCCTGTTTGGCCTGTTCCAGTTGTTCCATGGCTTATCCCTTATTCCGCATCAAAAAAGTCGTCGTCTTCGTCATCCTGCACTTCTACCACCATGCCGATGTTCTGGGATTTCTGACGGATTTTTTCTTCGATTTCGGCTCTTGTTTCCGGATTTGCCTTCAGATATTCCTTGGCATTGTCACGGCCCTGACCGATTTTTTCGCCTTCGTAGGAATACCATGCACCGCTCTTGCGGATAATTTCCAGTTCCACCCCGACGTCAACAATGCTGCCTTCGTTGGAGATGCCTTCGCCGTACATAATATCAAACTCCACAGTTTTGAACGGAGGCGCCACTTTATTTTTTACCACTTTCACTTTGGTGCGGTTGCCCACCACTTCACTGCCCCGTTTCAGAGCCTCGCCTTTCCGCACTTCCATGCGGACGGAGGAGAAGAATTTCAGCGCGCGGCCGCCGGTGGTTGTTTCCGGATTGCCGTACATCACGCCGATTTTTTCGCGCACCTGGTTGATGAAAATCATGGTGGTGTTGTTTTTGCTGATGCTGGCTGTCATTTTGCGCAGTGCCTGAGACATCAGGCGGGCCAGCAGACCAACATGGCTGTCGCCCATTTCGCCCTCGATTTCCGCACGCGGGGTCAGCGCCGCAACCGAGTCCACAACAATAATATCCACCGCACCGCTGCGGGCCAGCGCATCACAGATTTCCAGCGCCTGTTCGCCGTAATCCGGCTGGGATACCAGCAGATTGTTTACATCCACGCCGATTTTTTTTGCATAAACCGGGTCCAGCGCATGTTCCGCATCGATGAAGGCCGCAACGCCGCCCTCTTTCTGGCATTCGGCCACAATATGCAGCGCAACGGTTGTTTTACCGGAAGATTCCGGCCCGTAGATTTCGATAATTCTGCCTTTCGGCACACCGCCCACGCCTAATGCGCTGTCCAGTGCAATGGAACCGGTATGGATGACTTCCATTTCCAGTTTTTCCTGGTCGCCCAGACGCATCAGGGTGCCTTTCCCGAACTGACGGTCAATCTGTTTTAATGCATTTTCCAGAGCCGCGGCTCTGTCCTGGTTTTTATTCAAATCTGCCATACGCATCCTCCATCATACTGCTTGTATCGAGCGCCTGTATTCGACACGGTTCGCTCTTTTTCCCAAATGTATGTTTGCATTTATGTCTGTATTATAGTGCAGTTTTGCCGTACTGTCAACAGAATTTTCCAGATAGAAAGAAAGTCTGTTCGATTTTCAGCCGTTCTTTTAGCAGTCAATCGAGTTTTTCGCCCGGTCGGCAAACCGTGCTTCGGCCAGTGCCACCAGGTTTTTCAGCAGCTGGTCAATAGGCAGGCCGGCAGCCTCCCACATTTTCGGATACATGCTGATTTCGGTAAAGCCAGGCAGGGTATTGACTTCGTTCAGATAAATCTGGCCGTTGTCCTGGTCGATAAAGAAATCCACACGGGCGAAGCCTTCACATTCCAGCGCCCGGTAGGTTTCCACCGCCAGCTTCTGAATCTGCGCTGTGATATCAGCCGGAATTTCCGCCGGAATTACCGAAACAGATTTGTTATCGATATATTTTGCTTTGTAATCATAAAATTCATTGCTCGCCACAATTTCGCCCGGCAGAGATACCTCCGGCTTTTCATTACCCAGCACGGAAATTTCGATTTCCCGCACGTTCACGCCCTGTTCCACCAGAATCTTGCGGTCATACTTTGCCGCCAGTTTCAGCGAATCCTCCAGCTCCGCAGCATCATGCGCCTTGCTGATGCCCATGCTGGATCCGCCGTTGGCCGGTTTCACAAATACCGGATACGGCAGCACAGCTTCAATCTGTTTTACCGCTTCCTGCACATCGGCCTCCACCTGGCTGCGCAGCACGGTGGTAAATGCCACCTGCGGAATATTGTGATACGCCAGAATTTTGCGCATCACCGCTTTGTCCATGCCGATGGCAGACCCTGCCACCCCGGCGCCCACATACGGCACACCGGCCAGTTCCAGAAGCCCCTGTGTAATCCCGTCCTCCCCGTAAGTACCGTGCAGAATCGGGAACACCACATCCAGTGTGCAGAGTTCCTGCCCGTTTTCTGCCGATAACAGATGCCCGCCCGGATACGGCGCCAGAATCACTTCTTTGCCCGCATACTGTTCCGCTGTGGCAGTTTTGATATCCTCCAGCGCCACAGGCCCGTACCAGCGGCCCTCGCGGGAGATGAACAGCGGAATCACTTCAAATTCCTCCGCATTAAAATTATGTGCAATTGCACTGGCCGACACCAGCGATACTTCATGTTCCCCGGAGCGCCCGCCAAATAATAACCCGACTTTTTTAGCTGTCATCAAAATCAGCCCTTTCTTCCAACTGGAATATTCTATCTGTATCTTCTTATGACTTTCTTTTACGCCTGTTCCATCTGGCCCACAGCCGCCACCACGCCGGCAATCACATGGGCCACCGATAAACCGCCCTGCATGTAAACAATGTACGGTTCCCGCATCGGCCCGTCGATACTCAGCTCAATGGAAGAGCCCTGCACAAAGGTGCCGCCGGCCATGATAACCGGGTCATCGTAGCCCGGCAGCTCGGCATCGTACGGCGTTACATGGGCATCCAGCGGCGATGCCATCTGGATCCCGCGGCAGAATTTTCTGACATTGTCCGGCTCATCCAGCTGAATGGCCTGAATGATATCGGTGCGCACCGCATCGGCGGAAGGCGATACCTTATAACCTAACTGGGTCAGCAGCTGGGCCGCGAAGACAGCCCCTTTCATAGACTGCTCCACAATCAGAGGAGCCATAAACAGCCCCTGATACGCTAACCGGTTAAAGTCCAGCGCAGAACCCACATCCTCGGCAATGCCAGGCGCGGTTAAGCGGGCCGCCGCCCGGTCTACCAGATGGGCCTTCCCGGCCACATAGCCGCCTCTTGGCGCCAGTCCGCCGCCCGGATTTTTAATCAGCGAACCGGCAATTAAATCCGCGCCGATTTCCAGCGGTTCTTTGAGTTCCACAAATTCCCCGTAGCAGTTATCCACAAAGCAGATAATCTCCGGATTGATGTTTTTCACAAAGGCGATGGCCTCTTCAATCTGGGCGATCGTCAGCGATTTGCGCCAGTTGTACCCGCGGGAACGCTGAATACAAACCATTTTGGTGTCCGGTGTCACGGTTTTGGCAATGCCGTCAAAGTCAAATTCATCGTTGACCAGTTCCACCACTTTGTGATGAATCCCAAGTTCGGATAAAGTACCCATCTCTCTGTTGCGGCCGATGATGGTCTGCAGGGTATCATACGGTTCGCCGCTGATGGACACAAAGGTGTCGCCCGGCAGCAAAATGCCGAACAGGCACAGCGCCAGCGCATGGGTGCCCGATGCAATATTGGACCGCACCAGCGCTTTTTCTGCTTTGAAAATATCGGCCCAGATTAATTCCAGAATGTCACGGCCGGTATCCCCGTACCCGTAACCGGTGGACCCGTTCAGATGGAAATCCGATGCCTGGTTTTTCTGAAAGGCATTCAGAATTTTAATCTGCGCGGCAGCGGTGTTGCTGCACACCGGCATCCAGTAAGGCTGTACCGCATCGTAGGCTTTGTAGATTTCCTCCATCAATGCATCGCTAATGTGATATTTATCCTTCAAACTTAAAAAATATTCTTTCATTTCCGTTTCTACTCCATCTATTTCAAAATTACAACTCTATTTCAAAATAACCGTTCTGCTTCCGGCACTTCCTCATCCGGCACGATATACGGCGCAAGGGCTGCCGGCAGATTCTCCCGGTGACCGCTCCACACAAAGCAGATGGCATCCCCGGTATATTCCAGATGGCTGACCTGCCCTGCTCCGTAGGCCTGATTCACCAGGCCGCCCATGTGCATCGGCAGTGTAATTCTGCACTGGATATTCTGCATCAGCCTTCCCTCAATGGCGTTCAGCAGCACATCCAGATTGTGCTTCTCCGCAGCCGAAATATAACAGCAGCGCTCCCGCTCCAGCCGGGCACTGACTGGCGGAATCTCCTCCAGCCGGTCAATCTTGTTGAACACATAGATTCTCTGCTTTTCTTCCAGACCAAGCTGCTGCAGGATATGTTCCACCGCTTCCAGCTGATTCTCAAAGTTAGGATTGCTGATATCCACCACATGCAAAAGCAGATCGGCAGACTGCAGTTCATCCAGCGTGGCCTTGAAGGCCTCAATCAGCTGCGGCGGCAAATCACGGATGAACCCTACCGTGTCGGTCAGTAATGCTTTGCTGCCGTTTGGCAGATAGAACGCCCTGGTGGTCGGGTCCAGCGTGGCAAACAGCTGGTTCTCGGCGTATATCTGCTCATCAGTGATGCTGTTTAACAGCGATGATTTTCCCGCATTGGTATAGCCCACCAGTGCCACCAGCGGCAGGTGATTGCGCAGTTTGCTTTTCTGCTGTACGACTCGGTGTTTGCGCACTTCTTTCAAATCCTGCTCGATGATCTGAATACGCTGCCGGATGCGCCGGCGGTCGGTTTCCAGTTTGGTTTCCCCGGGGCCGCGTGTGCCAACCCCGCCGCCTTTGCTGGTGCCCCCCTGCCGGGACAGATTCATCCCCTGCCCTAAGAGGCGGGGCAGCAGATAGGTAGCCTGCGCCAGCTCCACCTGCAGTTTGCCCTCGCGGCTTCGCGCCCGCTGGGCAAAAATATCCAGAATCAGCATGGTTTTATCCAGCACCTTCACATCCAGCGCCTGCCCCAGATTGAATAATTGAGACGGGGACAACTGATGGTCAAAAATGACGCAGTCGGCATCATACATGGCACAGAGCCGGCGCAATTCCTCCAGCTTTCCCTTGCCGATACAGTAGGCCGCATCGGGCGCATTGCGATGCTGAATCAGGCAGTCCACCACATCAAGCCCGGCTGTACGGCTTAACTCCGCCAGTTCCTGATAGAGCTCTTCCTCCTGCCAGTTTTCTCTGGGTTCCGGCAGCAGCACAAGCACTGCCTTTTCCTTCTGCTCCGTCATATCATGCATCTGTTCCCGTGCCACTGCTGCCACGCCCTTTCCCTTTTATCCGCTCTGCGTATTCCGCGCAGTTTTGTATATAACATCTTATTATATCATATTTCACCGGTAACGGAAGGATTATTTCTGCCGTGAAACCAATTCTTTATAACGATACATATACAATCATCAGGAATCAAATGAACAGGTGTGATCGTGTCCGTCTATAGTCGGAATTCCGGGAAATATACTATGCTGTTTCTGGATTTCAGTTCAGTTCTATCCCTGTCCTACGACTATTCCGGTTAAAAATCACGTCTGTTCCCCGCCTAATATAGGGATCAGTGCCCCGGGCATCAGGTCTTTGCGCAGATAGCAGGCCGGGTTGGTGGTGGCGAGGCCTGTCACCTGATAATGCTGCGCATCGTAAGGCCGCACATACAGATTGACCCCTTTGTAACAGACCAGATGGCTGGCTGCTGTTTTTTCCCCGGACTGCTCTGCAAACTGCGGCGGTGTCAGTGTATAATAACAGTCAATCATCCTGCCCCGCCTCCCGGCTTTCGTTCTGCTCAATCATCTCATTCAGCTTTGCCATGGCCTCCCGGATACTGCCCACCTCGTCAATGAGTCCGTACTCCACAGCCTTTCTGCCAACCACCACCGTGCCGATATCCTGCGACAGTTCGCCCACCGTCAGCATCAGGCTGCGGAACGTGGCCTCATCAATATGGGAATTCTCCGTCACAAAGGCCACCACCCGGTCCTGCATCCGCTCGATGTACTCCATGGTGGCAGGCACCCCGATGACCATACCGGTCAGCCGTACGGGGTGGATGGTCATGGTTGCACTGGGTGCAATAAAAGAATAATCGCTGGCCACCGCAATGGGTACCCCGATGCTGTGCCCGCCGCCCATCACAATACTTACCTTGGGCTTACTGAGCCCCCGGATAGCCTCGGCAATGGCAAGGCCCGACTCCACATCGCCGCCGGCGGTGTTCAGGATAATCAGCACCCCTTTTACGTCACTGTCCTGCTCAATGGCAATCAGCTGGGGAATCAGATGCTCATACTTGGTTGTTTTATTATTCTGCGGCAGCAGCATATGCCCCTCAATCTGCCCGATGATGGTTAAACAGTGAATGGGCGCTGTTTCCGGCATCGGCATGGCCGTTGTACCATAGTTCTCCAACAGAACCTCCGGTTCCTGTGTCTGTTCTTCACTCATAACAGTTCCTCCTCTTTCCAGAATGCCAATTGGGCACCTAGCCTTTATCTGGTTAGTATGAGGAATCTGCCGGAATTTATACCGCTTCGCCCCGGTTCCAGCGATATTCATTTTCCTGCGCCTGCTCCACAGTATGTACCCCGCGGCGCTCATAATTATCAAAAATGCCGTCCATATACCGCCATGTCACATTGCCCTGCTCCGCAGCCTGTTTCATCACAAACCGCAAAAGCTCCGCCTTTTCCTCACTGAACGCTGCGTAATTGCGGCCATCCGCTGTTTCCGCCACCCGGCAGCAGCGATTGAACACCTTTTCCCGGTCATACGGCCCCGGTACTTTCTGCAGATAACTATAAAACAGCGTTTTGGCCAGCGTATCGCTCTTTTCCAGTTCGGCACGGGTGGTTGGAATCTGGTTTTCCCCGTAGTAAATCAGCTCCTGTGCTTCCTCCTGCTGTTCATTCGGGCCGCTGCACCGGGGAAGATGAGGACGACCAGTTGGATTAGGATATAAGTCATCGTCATCTTCCCTGCCGATATCATATTCCTTCTCATATGCAGTTACATTCTCACAGACATTTTCATAAACATTCACATTAGCATTATCATTTACAAATACATTCTCATTATCAGCTTTTCTCCCTTTCACAGGATTTTCAGCAAAAGCCAACCCTTTTTCTTCATCGGCAGAATACTCTGTTTCATTTTTGCGCGGTCTGCCGCCTCGTTTTCCTGCCTCACTGCATTTTCGAACTCTTTCCTCATACTTTTTCGCATCCCGGTCCAGATGCTGCCGATTGCTGGTAAACAGCATTTTCACTACCGGGTCTGCAACCTCCGCCTTCCCGTACCGCACATAATCATAAATAGCGGTAATCCACATACCACGCTGCTCCATCGTCAAATCTTCCATCTGCTCTCCATGTTCCACATACATTACAAAACTCGGTTTGTTCATTCCTGTAGCTCCTCCCGTCTGCTGTTATTCAGCCTCTCTGTTGCTCTAAATAATAGCGTATCTGACAAAAGAAACGCAAACCGTGCTAATTGCACATCGAGCAAAATTTTCTCCTATAAACTGGTATTTTACAGGTCTTTTTACTGGTACGGATTGGTAAATATTTATGTTAAAACAATAATATATAGTAAACTGTGCAATTAGCACTAAATTCTGGGATATTTCTTATATATTCTATTGAACTGATTTATAGATCTATAAAACAAAAATGCGCCGGAAAATCCCCATTACCGTGTTCCAGCAGTATGTCAGATTATGCTCCATTGCAAAACTGTGCAGCCGTGTACCACAAAAATGGGCACCAGCAGAAATCTGCAAGTGCCCTTGAATCTGTTCAAATTTATTGAATTTATAATTTGATATTTAACCAGCAGCATTCTCTAAAACCTGGTTGGCTTTCTCTTGGGAATAGATTTTGTAGAGTTCCGGAGCCAGTTCTTCTCTTGCCTTTTGGGTAGCTGCTTTTTGCACAGCATCCATAAACTTCTGGTATTCTTCAGCCGTTTTTACATACCGCATTAATGTAACTGTATCCTCAATCTTCATACACATTGCCTGATTTAAATCAATATGTCCTTTCATCAGCAGATTCACATCTTTATTATACAGGTGTTTTTCAAGTAAATAATAATCCTGCATAGAATGCATAAATGTGTCGCTTGTATTTTTATCAAAAACTTTCAACCAGTCTTTATGCATAAAATCTTTCTGAGAAGTGATGTTTTCATATCCCACTTGATAATACAAGGTAATCAGATTTGTGAATACTGGAGAAATTTTGTAATATAAATCTAAATACGAATCCATCCCTTTATAAAAACATCTATCGCAAATCTCCAACAAATACTCCTGATAAGCAATAATTGTGTCTTTAAAGTTTCTCTGTTCTACCTTAAGATTATTTTGAAGCGAACCAGTAATTTCTTTTGCTTTGTTTTCTAATCGGTTCAATGGTTTTATAAATACATCATAGTCATATTTTTCATGGAGTTTATCTACTCCCTTATTCACTCTATCCACTTTATCCGAAATAGCATTCAACTTGTCACTCATCATTTTAAATCCAGCAATACTCACAGCCAGATTTGCAAAGCCAACTCCAGTCGCAAGCAATGATGCTGTACTGCTTAATGCAGCCAAAGAGCTTGTATTCATTACCGCCTTTAAAAGTTCTGCTTTATTATCCTCAGGCATTTCCTTTATGACAATATGCATAAATTCTTTAAATCGACCATTAGCTGCACGATTTACTAGTTCTATTACTTCATTGTTTTCCATCAGGTGAATAAATTCATCTGGAACTTCAATCAACAGTTGAGCCATTAGCCATACCTCCCTGCAGAATAGAATCTTCTTCACAAATACGTAAATAAAGCAGCCATATAACCATTATAATATACAGCCTTTTTTCATCAAACTGCTCCATTTCCTCCAGTTTTCGACTAACTCTCTGATCCAGTATTTCCATGCCTGGTTTCATAGCATCAATTGCAAAATCCATTAATTTATCAGAATTCTTTTCTAATTGTTTCGCCGTAGCCTGTATAACGCCGCTCTTTCCCCTAGCAAAAGCAGAAATGCCTTTTTGAATTCCATGTTTTATCCCAGAACCAACCACGTCAGCTTTTTTAACTGCAAATTTATGCGCCATTGAAAAAATTTCTGCAGATTGGGATGCCCCGGCTAACTGGCTTAAAAATATTTCGGTTTTAACAAAATCAATATTCAATTCAAATGGAAGTTGTACTTCATTTTCTAATTCTGATTGTTTAGCCCAGGCATACAGTGCAATGACTATTTTTGTATAATCGTTTAATTTACTAACCTGTTCGTTAAACGGTTTCTCACAGAATTTAGATTTTTTATTCTGTGCTTCTGCTAAAATTTTATTAATATACTCATAATATGCTTGCGCCCGTTCATTATTCTGTTTATGAAATACATCCGCAACAGCCTCTAAAACTTCGCTTAATTTTTCCATATAAAACAATGCAATTTTTTGATTTTTTATTTCATCGTAAAACAGAGTATCCATAATTGCCACATAATCGTCTTTTTGCAATGTAGAGATTATGTGGTCGTTACAAATTGTTTTCAGTAATACAGAAACTGTTTCATTTTTCTGCATTTTACATAATACATCCCGATAGTCCTGCATAATGCCTTTGACTGTAACGAACGAAGCATCTGACAAATCTTCAATATAATAATTAAAACTAAAATTCGACATATAAGCACCCGCTTTTTTCTTAAAATTCTGTGGAATCCTAATAGATTAAGTTTAGCACAAAAATACATATTCTTCTATAGCATCATAGGCTTTGCAAATTACGCGAAGTTGTTTATCTGTATCCTTAACTTGCGATTTTCCAATTTCATCATCCACATTTCTTATCTGCATTAAAAAATTCCGTTTATCCATTCCCAGCCGTTTCAACTTTTTTCGTGACGATTGTGTCTGATTATAAAATATCACGGGGCGATGTGGTTCGGCGCAGAAAAACGCGCCAGTTCGATCCCTACAAATTACAACAATATACTCTATACCACTCCTATTTTTCGGAACCACACATCCAGATGTTTCCAGAATCATTATTTACATCAGGAACTCAGGGGAGTATAATAAAACAGTAAACCAAATGCTGCAGTATTTACGGAATTCTATCTAGCAATTAATTGTTCTCACTCGTTTAATATTTTCTATGGAAAGGGGCAATTATATGACGGATATCGAATTATATTCTGAAAAAATATTCGAAGATATCAAGCATTATACCGAGGAGGGCATCGAGTTCTGGTACGCCAGAGAGCTGCAGGCTGTACTGGAATACAAAGAATGGCGCAACTTTGTTAAAGTCATCGACAAAGCGAAGGATGCCTGCAAAAACGCTCAACAAAGCGTATTTGAATGTTTTGTTGACGTCAACAAAACATCACCGATGCCGAATGGCGGCATGAAAGAAATTGAGGATATTATGCTTTCGCGGTACGCCTGTTATCTGATTGTGATGAACGGTGACCCGCGCAAGGAAGTTATTGCACTGGGGCAAACTTATTTTGCGGTGAAAACCCGACAGCAGGAACTGATTGAAAATTACAACGAACTGTCGGAAGACCAGAAACGCCTTGCCATCCGCAATGAAATGCGAGAGCATAACAAACGGTTGGTGGAAGCGGCTAAAGATGCCGGTGTGAAAACCACGCTGGACTATGCTATCTTTCAGAATTACGGATACCAGGGACTGTACGGCGGCTTAAAAGCAAAAGATATCCATGAACGAAAAGGCTTAAAGAAAAGTCAGCATATTCTCGACCACATGGATTACGAGGAACTGGCAGCCAATCTGTTCCGCGCTACACAGACAGAAGCCAAACTGCGCCGTGACAATATCGAAAGCAAAGATAACGCCAACCAGACACATTATGAAGTTGGCAAAAAAGTACGCCAGACCATTGCTGATTTAGGCGGTACTATGCCTGAAGATTTACCAACACCGGAAAAAAGCATCCGACAGATTGAAAAAGAACAGAAACAGTTAAACAGAACATAGCCTGCATCATCAAAAAATCCCGGAAGTATCATAATCAGATACCTCCGGGATTCCTTTTTTATTCCGCAGCGGAGCAGATTCATCTACACTACTCCATCCACATTTCTTATCTGCATTAAAAAATATTGGCTATCCATTCCCGGCTGTTTCGTGTTTTTTCGTCAGGATTGTGCAGGAAAACAAATCATTTTGAGACATCCGGGAGGCTGTTCTCTACAATGATTCGTCAATATATCCTCTTGTACTCACATTCTGCCGAACCGAGCATCCAGATGTTTCCATATCCATACTTTACAACCGGTATTGCACGTCGTATAATAAAATTACACCCAGAACAATAGTAATTACATCACAATACACAATCCGCTATTGTATCTTATATTTTATAACAGAAAGGATTGAGGCTTATTTGAAAACATATTCTGAACAGCGGGCGCTGGTTTCCAGGCTAAATCTGATGGATGATTTGTTTTTTCACAAAGTTGCAGAAGATAAAGCAGCCTGTGAAGAGATTCTTCGCATTATTTTGAAAAAACCGGGTTTATCAGTTAAGGAATGCCAGCCTCAGCGGTATCTGCGCAATGTGGATGCCCACTCGGTAATTCTGGATGTGCTCTGCACCGATGAAGCAGGCAGAATTTTTAACATGGAAGTGCAGAGAAAAGACGACGACTGGCACCAGCGCAGAGTACGATTTAATATTTCCAATATTGACACATCATTTATGGAAAAGGGAATGGACTATAAAGAATTCCCCGATGTGTGCGTAGTCTTTATTTCAGAATTCGATTTGTTTGAAATGAATCAGACGTTATATCATGTATGCCGTGTGGTGAAGGGTACTGACCGCTATCTGGAAAACGGCACCCATGAGGTTTATGTGAATACTGCGATAGATGACGGATCAGACATTGCAGAGCTGATGCAGTATTTTGCTGACAGTAACGGCTATCATGAAAATTTTAAAGCTGTTTGCAACCGCGTCAATTATCTGAAAGAATCAAACAGGGAGGTTATGTCTATGTCAAGCGTAATTGAAGAATACGCAAAAAAATATCATGAAGAAAAAGCCCATGAGGAACTCAAACTGGTTGCTATAAAATTACTGCAGGATGCGACGTTTCCATTAAACAAAATATCCGAATTAACAGGCTTATCTGAAAAAGAAGTAGAATCATTAAAACTCACAATTTCCTGAGTACAAAAAATCCCGGAAGTATCATAATCAGATACCTCCGGGATTCCTTTTTTATTCTTCTAACTCAATATAGCTTACCGTATTGCCGTGTTCCTGCAGCAGGTTCAGATACCGCATCAGATCGTCTTCCGATGCAAAGCTGATCCGCCGGGCACTGATTTTTTCCTGAAAGGCTTTGATATCCACCGGCAGGGCATCCCGCACGGTGAGCAGATAATAGTTTTTCTTTTTGTCATCCTCCTGTTATCGCATTCTTCATGCAAAAAAATCCTTATCCTGTTCTGACCAGACTACAGACACATCTCAAAAATGGCTTCAATGTCTTTCTGCGCCAGCGGTTTGAAGCCCTGAATCACGCCGTCCAGGCAGGCCTTCTTCGCCATAATCGGGAAGTCCTCTTTCTTAATGCCCACTTTTGTGAAGGTGTCATCCAGCTCCAGCGTGTTAAACAGAAAATCGGCTGTCAGTTCAATACTTTTCTTTGCAATCTCCATCGGTTCCAGGGTCGGGTCGATGCCAAACACATTGGTGCCGTACTGCACGTATTTGGATACGGTTGTTTCGTCCAGGCAGTATTCCAGCCAGCGCGGTGTCAGAATGGCCAGCCCCAGCCCATGGGTGATGTCATAGATGGCCGACAGCTCGTGTTCCATCGGGTGACAGCTCCACTCATGCTGTTTGCCGCCGTTGATAAATCCGTTGATAGCCCAGGACGAGGTCCACATCAGGTTGGCGCGGGCTTCGTAGTTGGTCGGCTCCTCCATGGCAACTGGTGTGTATTTGATGATGGTTTTCATCATGCCTTCCATGAAACAGTCCAGCATGTATAAATCCTGCTCCATAGTAAAGTACACTTCCAGAATATGATTCAGCATATCGGCAGAGCCGCAGGCTGTCTGATATCTGCTCACGCTGTAGGTCACCGTCGGGTCCAGGAACGATGCTTTTGGCAGCAGGAGCGGGTCCAGGCGGCCGATTTTATCTTTTGTCTCCAGATTGCTGATTACCCCGCCGCTATCCATCTCTGAACCGGTGGCCGACAAGGTCAGCACAGTAATCAATGGCAGCGCCTTTTCCACAGGTGCCCATCTGCTGAAAAACTCCCACGGGTCGTGGTCCACACAGGCACCGGCAGCAATCCATTTGGATGCATCCAGTGTGGAGCCGCCGCCCACGGCCAGAATCACATCAATATGTTGGTCTTTACAAATCTGCGCGCCGTCACGCACCGATTCAATGCGAGGGTTTGGCGCAATGCCGGACAGCTCGTACACTTCCACCCCGGCCTTCTCCAGCTCCGCCATCACAGCATCGTACAGCCCCAGCTTTTTGATAGAGCCTCCCCCGTAGGTCAAAAGCACCCGCTTTCCGTATTTGCCCACCTCTTCGCCCAGATGGCCCAGCTGGTTTTCACCAAAATACACTTTTACAGGAATATCGTAAATAAAACT
>JAFYPD010000072.1 GCA_017547685.1 Peptococcaceae bacterium | reverse complement strand
TGTATTTACCTGGACAAACTGTGGAAGCACGTACAATGTCTACCTGTGCGGCTTTCACCATAAAATCGCAGGTTTCAATGCCGCGGGCAATACTGGACAGTTCAATCATACCTAATGCAGTTCCCATAGCATTATACCTCCTTTCTGATACGAGCGCCGTTTTCATCAATGGAAACAATTACGCCATTCATACTAGCGTGAATGTTAGCGGATAAGCCTTCAGCCGCTGCGCCTAACACTTCGCCTTTTGCTACACGGTCACCAGCGTTTTTCGCTGGAACAGCCGGTTTACCGATATGCTGACGGAATGGAACATATACGGTTTCTGGTGCTAATTCGATGCATTCATGTGCATGCAGACCATCAAATTCAGCCAGACCCAGACGAGCAATTAAGCGATGGGTTGGAATACGGTGATTGTTGATGTCTTCTTCTGCAACCGGTTCCATGTTGCGTGGAACCTGAATCCCTTTTGCACGTAACTGACCTTTGATATAGCTGTTTACTTTACGAGGGGACAGACCCATCGGGCAGGCGAACATTTCGCACGCACCGCAGTCACAGCAGTTCATAGCATCCCCGAAGGTTGCTAAATATTCATCATTGTCAGTAATCTGGTCTTCGCGCCAGATGTTGCGCATCACGATGTTTGGACGAATCTTGTGGCCAATCATGTGACGCGGGCACAGGTCGGTACACATTTTGCACTGGATGCAAGCGGAACGGGCCTGGCGTTTGATTGTATCCATCGGCAGAGTTGCGCGCTGGAACAGATAATGATCTTTTGGCAGCACGATAACGTTACCAGTTGTTTTTGTTACAACCGCATCTGCGATTGCTTTTTCGTCCAGAGCGATTTTACCCATCATCGGGCCGCCCAGAATGATGCCATAGTCACTGATGGCTGGATGTGCAGCTGCAATACATTCAGTGATTGGAGTGCCGATTGGCACTTTCAGCATAATTGGTTCTTTTACTTCCCCTACTACAGACAGATATTTTTCTGTAACAGGTGCGCCATGCAGCGCTTCGTACAGGTTCAGCATGGTACCTACGTTGTCAACCACAGCACCTACGTCCAGTGGCAGACCGCGTTCCGGTACGCTTCTGCCGGTAACCATCTGTACCATTGTCTGCTCATCGCCAGCCGGATAGAAGGTTGGCATTTCGAAAATTTCGATATCTGCATGTGCACGGTCAATGGCAGCTTTTAAAGAAGCGATTTCTTCTTTGTATTTGCCTTTCAGTGCAATGACTTTGCGGCTTACGCCGAGATGAGCACCAGTTGCATTAACAGCTTCTACAATCTGGTCAGCGAATGTACGGCACAGATATTTATCGGTTTCGATCAGCGGCTCACATTCAGCTGCGTTTACGATAAAGCATTCTGCTTTCGCATTCAGTTTTACGTGAGTCGGGAAGCCGGCACCACCGGCCCCTACGATACCTGCATCTTTTACTGTATCAATAAAACTCAACGTCATACACCACACTTTTCTAAAGAAAATCTATGGAATTTTCCTACAATTTCAATTATTTTCAGACTTACAGTAAGCCCGGGTCAAACTCTTTATCATCCACAATGCCTACTACGGTCGCATCGACTGCGATATCCATCGAGCCGGCAGCCACACGCGCTGTACTGCCCACAGAGATAATAACCGTTTCGCCTGTACCGGCGCCGATGATATCGGCAGCCACAACAGGTTCGCCAATTGGCTGGTCATTGTCCAGAATATTGATAGGCTGTACAATCAGCAGCTTCAGACCAGTAAGCGATGCTTCTTTTCTTGTTGCCCAGATATTGCCGATTACTTTTGCAATTTGCACTGAAACTCCTCCTCTTATGACGCAATTATTCCCGAACCAGTTCTACATTACGGTTATGCGCATATTCTTTGGCCAGGTCAGTTACAATGGCTTTTGCACCGACAACAATCCGGCTGGCACCAGCCTGACAGGCATCTGCAACACTGCGTTCGCTAATCAGATGATTTTCCAGCTTCACAGTGGTTCCAGCAGCAGTCTGTGCCGGTTCCGCGGAACAGGTGGTTCCGCAGGAAACACCGTTCACTAAAATATCTTCGATTTTATCCGGACAGGTAATCATCAAACCGGACTCTTCCAGCAGACCTAACTGGGCGCGGAACATTTTGTAGTAAGGTTTCGCAGCGGTCTTGCGGTAGTCGTACAGTTCAATCTGATCCTGCATCAGATAAACCGGTTTACCTAATAGCAGGGCCTGCGACACAATTCTGGTATATGGTGTGTCACAAATCCCGCTGGCGATTTTCGCCAGAGATTCATTGGTCAAATCATGGAGCACCACGGCTTCGCAGCTGGCAACATCCACATCGTAGCCGCACTTCTGCGCGCATTTGATGCGATATTTTTCTTTTACTCGAACGCTTTCTAGCAGAGTAAAACGACAAGGTGGCAGCGCGCTGTCCTGAGTCAGACCGATTAAAATCGGTTTCTGAGACTCTGGTGCATCTGCAGTACAAAAGCCTGTGGTACTACAAGCCTCGGCCGGCTTCTGCGCAGCTTCCTGCTCCGCCAGTGCTGCAAGAACACGATTTGCAAGTTCGTCTACCAACGCATCGAAGTCCAAGGGATCCCCTTCTTTCCATTCCATCTTACAGTATTTAAACAACCGTCCCGTCCAGTTTGCAGTTCATGGCAATCCCGGCCGGTGTCACCAGAAACGGATTTGCCGGTTTCACAGTACGGATGCCGGTTTCTTTTTCAAAAACCTTTTCAATACCGGTTAAACAACAGGTACCGCCGCAGAGATACAGCGTATCTACTTCATCTTTTTTTACATAGCGGTTTACGATGGCGGCCATCTTTTCAATCACCGGTTTCACAACCGGGAAAATTTCTTTGTGCCGTTTGTAATCCTGTTTCATCTGTTCTGCTTCATCGAAGGAAATTTTATAGTTTCCTGCCAGAACCAGAGACAAATGGGTACCGCCTGTCGGCTCATCCTCAATCTGAACAACCACGCCGTCTTTTAAAATTGCCAGACCGGTTGTACCGCCGCCGATATCCACAACCACGCCGTCTTCAATCTGATAAATGGCGTTGGCTGCGCTCGGTTCATCGAGAATGCTGGTAACTTCCAGCCCTGCACCTTCTGCAATGTACTGATGCGTTTTCACGCTGTCTTCGGTGCCGGCCGGCATCGCGATGGCACAGTACTGTAACTCTGTACCAATCCGCTGCTCCAGCTTTTCTTTCAGTTTGCGTACAATCTGCAGTGCGCCGACATAGTCAACCACCACACCGTCTTTCAGTACACTGGCCGCCTGTTTTTCGCAGGCAATCGGGTTGTTTTCTTCATCAAGTACAACCAGAACAATGTAGGCCGTCCCTAAATCCACCCCAACCTTCAGCTTGTCGCTGACCGGCTTGAATGTTTTTTTCTCAGACTGCTCCACCCGTTCCATATAGGCATTTACACGCTCTAAGTCCATCATTTTCAGCAAAACTCCTTCACTGGATGTTTATTTCATGATGCGGCCCAGAGGCATAGCACCTAATTCGGTTGCATTGCCTTCATCAGTGTCGATGTGCATGCGGCAGCGGAAGCTGTCGTTTACACGGACAATTACATCTTTAAATACAACCGGGCGTTCGCCCCCGATTTCCACGCTTACATGCTGATTATCGGATAACCCCATTCTGCGTGCATCGGCTGTTGTCATATGAATGTGGCAGTGAGCCACGATTGTACCTTCTGGAATTGTTACACTGCCTTTCGGGCCTTCCAGTGTGATAGAACCGGAGCCAGCTACATCGCCGGATTCGCGCAATGGAGCTTTCACCCCTAAACCTCTGGCATCACTCTTGGACAATTCCACCTGAGTTGCTTTACGCACTGGACCCAGTACAGAAACGTTGTCTTTTCTGCCTTTTGGGCCAATCAGGTTTACACGCTGTTCAGACAGATACTGACCCGGCTGGGACAGTTCCCGTTTTGGTGTCAGAGCAGCACCCGGGCCAAATAAGGTTTCTAAATCTTTCTGGCTCAGATGCACGTGACGTGCCGAAACTTCAACCTGTACATATTCTTTACTGATTGTGTCCACAACAGCATTGACCACCTGATCGATCATGCTTGTTTCGCTCATTTATATTCACCTGCCAAATGCATAAACATCATTACCCGTAAAGCACCGGACAGATTGTTCAGTACTTCCAGGATGTCGTTTCTGGTATATCGGTTTCCTTCATGGAGCGCTGTAATCGCTGCTGTTTCCACCTCACGCATCTGGGTGTACAGCTGATTCAGCTGTGCATATTCCAGCCCTCTTGTGTAGTCTGGAACACCGGCCGCTTCCACCGGATAGAACTGCATCGGGTCTTTCGCCCGCTCCTGCACTTCTGCCGGGGTCAGACCAATGATTTGTGTAACCACCAGCGGCTGGTTCAGCACATGACTCCGCAGGACATTCCGAAGAATTGTTAAAATGTTATTTAAATCGTCAAGCAGTCTCTGGCTGCCGCCCCGCTCTGCAATGACCGCCTGTGTCAGAATAATCTGCGACTGCAGACTTTCTGTTTTTCCGCGGAATAAAATCTGCGGATGGTCTTTTGGCACCAGCACATCACCGTATAATACTGTCATGTGTACCGGTTTTTCAAAATAGCAGGCACCTGTGGTGTAATCCACATAGCGGGCACCATCAGCCTTCGCTGGTGCAGCAGCAGAAGGCATAGGGGGAACTTCTGCTGCACTGACGGATTCCGGCGCATCGCCGGCGTTGGTTCCGTTCGTAATTTTAATTTGGCGTCCCATCAGATATTCACGAGCTGCCGGAGAGAGAATATACCCTGGTTCTACCACATAGAACTCAGGCTGCTCACTGCGAGGAATCTCCGCTCTCACTTTTGCTTCCGTAATTACCTTCAAACGCTGCACCCCCTTATTGGGTCATAGAAATGAGATTCTTATTTTAATTTAGGCAGAATGGATTCTACTTCTTCATGTGGTCTTGGGATTACATGAACAGCCAGTAAACCACCGATTCTTTCTGCAGCAGCAGCACCTGCATCTACGGATGCTTTTACTGCACCTACATCACCGCGTACCATTACGCAGATTAAACCGCCG
>JAFYPD010000071.1 GCA_017547685.1 Peptococcaceae bacterium | reverse complement strand
TTGTTGTGGTCAAGCATTTTTGTAACATATATGGCTAAAAAATTCATTGGATTGTTGCCTGGATCATACCGACGTCTCGAGTGTATGTAAAAGATGCTTCGCACCGCCTTTGGCGGCCTTGTCCTTGACATACACTGAAAACTCCTGGTAAAGAACAATCAGGCAATCCAATCGGGCATCATATCGCCTTAGGCAATTCTAGCCTGATAGGGTGTTAAATAACCATTAAAGCTGTGAGGTCGTACATGATTGTATTCAACATATGCAAACTCCTCTACAGCCTGATACAGAGCTTCTTCGGTTTCATATTCATACAGATAAATGAGTTCGCTTTTCAAAGTGTTAAAATATCTCTCCATAGGAGCATTATCATAAGGATATCCTGCTTTACTCATGCTTTGTGTCACATGAACGGATGCGCAAAACTCTACGAATGCTTTGGAAGTAAATTGAGATCCCTGATCTGAATGCAGGATCAATTCCCCTTTAAGCGCCGGCTGCGATTCCAGTGCCTTCTGCAAAGTACGGATAGCAAGATCACTTGTGATATGCCGGTCTGTTATGCTGGCAACAACGCTTCGGTCATGCAGATCTATGATCGTACAGTTGTAACGGACATCATGGTTCTCTAAAAACAGGTAAGTAAAATCGGTACACCATTTTTGATTGATTTTATCTGCCGTAAAATCCTGTTGTATCCTGTTTTCAAATATTTTATGTGCTTTACCATGCTCATATCCTGGCTTCTTTGGACGAACAATAGATTTCAATCCGAGTATTGAATTCATATACTTATGAACAGTTGCTGTGCTGTATGAAAAGCCTTCACGTTCCAAGTATATCTGCATACTGCGATATCCAGCTACGCCATGGTGTTTGTGATAAATATCCGTAATTTTGGATAGTGTTTTCTCTCGCTGGGCATAGTAATCCGCCTTCCGATGTTTTCGGTAGTTGTAATAAGCATTTGGACAGATATGAAAGCGTCGCAGAAGCCAGCGCAAGCCAAATTCATTATGATGTTGTTCGATAAATCGATAAGCCTCTAATCGATTTCCTTCGCAAAGAATGCCGCCGCTTTTTTTAAGAAGAGATTTTCTTTTTTTGCCTCTTCCAACTCTTTTCGCAACCTGAGATTCTCTTTCATAAGTTCCATTTCGTTTGGAGTATCTGGATTTAAGAGGGCTTTCTCCTGGCATTCTTCGCTGAATTCTCTGCACCACTTAGAGATGCTGGCTTTGGATACACCATATTCCGCAGTGATGCTTTTGTATGTGCGTCCTTCTTCTTCGTGAAGGCGGACAATCTTTTTCCTGAATTCTGGAGGGTATGTTTGTGGCATAATAATTCCTTCTTTCTTTGATAGATTGATTATATCTTATTTGCCACTACTGTTACAACTTTAGTATAGCACTTCACTTCCACAGCGTTCAGGGATGCCAGCAAAGGCGCGTCCCTTTGTCAGATAATACAAAAGCTTTTTCGCGGCCTGTGCTGTGTTGTTCGTCGTATATTAGAATATCTTCTTTTCTTAAGGCCGTGATGACATTGTTGATTGTCTGTTTCGGCAAAAGGTAGTTTTCGCATATCTGTTTCTGCGTACAGAATCCATTATCTCGAATTGTATAAAGAACCAGCATTTCATGATAGCTAATGTTGTGTTCGCTTGACCATCTGGAATACATGCCTCTGAATTTGATGATTGCCTGGTTGATATCATCGAGTAATTTTAGGTTTTCTTTCTCCATCAGTACCTCCACTATAGTCCCAATTAGGATTAAGAAGAGTATAACGCAAAGAAGCGTATAACGCAAAGAAGCGTGTTCGTCAATAGGATTTAGAAAAATATGCAACTATCTGTAAATTATTTATTGTGTAAATGATTTTTCGGGTATATCAATGTAAAAACAGTCTTGTTTTTTGATTTATTTTATGATAGCGTAACAGCAAAGAACGTGATAAAACAATGAGAAATGTGGTGAAACAGCTTGCAATCATTGCGGGAGCAGATTATGGCTTATCAGCCGTACAATGAAACAGAACAGCAGCATAAAGAGGAGATACTTCGCCAGTGGGATTTGCTTGGCGATGAGATATTTAAACGGCCTGACGGCGGGCATTTTACGGCATCGTCTATCATTCTGAATCCGGCTATGGATAAGATGCTGATGGTGTACCATAATATTTATCAGTCGCTGGCCTGGACAGGCGGCCATGCCGACGGTGCGCAGAATCTGCTGCAGAAAGCGGCGGAGGAAGCCCAGGAGGAAACCGGCATTCAGGAGCTGATTCCGCTGTGCAGTGAAATTCTCTCGCTGGATGTGCTGCCGGTGAAAGCCCATATGAAACGGGGCAGAACCGTTGCGGAACACTGGCATTACAATGTGGCCTACGGGTTTCTTGCATCGGAAAAACAGCCGCTCACCGTAAAGCCGGATGAAAACAGTCAGGTGTGCTGGGTACCGCTGGATGCATGGAAAGCACAATGCCAGGAACCGCACATGATTCCGGTGTATGAAAAAATCATCGAGCGCATGAAACAGAACCAGCAGGACAAACTGGCATTATATCCGGTATTGCCCGATGTGCTGCTGCCATGGTTTGCAGAAAACGCCAGAGATTTGCCGTGGCGGCAGGATAAAGAGCCTTATCACATCTGGCTGTCGGAAATTATGCTGCAGCAGACCCGCGTAGAAGCGGTGAGAGGCTATTATCACCGGTTTCTGGAAAAACTGCCCGATATAAAATCACTGGCTGAGGCACCTGAGGATGAATTATTAAAACTGTGGGAAGGGCTTGGCTATTATTCCCGGGTGCGCAATCTGCAGAAAGCGGCGCGGGTGATTATGGAGCAGCACAATGGCGTGTTCCCGACCGCTTATGATGATATTCTGGCTTTGCCGGGCATTGGCGATTACACAGCGGGTGCCATTGCATCTATCTGTTTTAACCAGCCGACACCGGCAGTGGATGGCAATGTGCTGCGGGTCATCAGCCGAATCACCGAGGACTTTCAGAATATTTTGGCTCCGGCGATGAAAAAAAGGATTGCGTATAATCTTGCGGACGTATATCCGGCTGGGGAGAGCGCCTATACGTTTAACCAGAGCCTGATGGAACTGGGAGCAACGGTGTGTCTGCCAAACGGTGCGCCGAAATGTGACATCTGCCCGATGCGAAGCTGGTGTATGGCATATCAGAATAACAGCTGGACTATGCTGCCGCAGAAAGAGGCCAAAAAGAAACGACGCATCGAGCAGAAAACGGTGTTTGTGCTGCGCTGCAACAATGCAACGGCGGTGCAGAAGCGACCGGCCAGCGGTTTGCTTGCCTCTCTGTGGCAGTTCCCCAATGTAGACGGTACGCTGGATACACAGGCTGCACTGAACCAGGCACAGGCCTGGGGCGTAAAACCCATTGCTGTGGAGAAAGTGCTGCCGGGGAAACATATCTTTACCCATGTGGAGTGGCACATGATCTGTTATTATCTGCAGTGTGAGAGCCGCAACGATTTGTTTGTGTGGGCCGATGCCGCCGCCATGGAACAGCAGATTGCCCTGCCGACGGCGTTCCGGATCTTTCGCGAAACAGAATAAAATCTCATAGAATAATAAAATCTCTCAAAGCTTCTGCCGGATGGCAGAGGCTTTTTCTATGGCAGTGCATCGATGACGGCATCGTGCAGATGAACCGGTGAGAGCTGATGTACGGTAAAACGCAGGGCTAAATCTTCAACAAAATTCTGACAGACGGAAATATCGTCAATGTATGCCACAGGCTCGCGCAGCTGGTTCTGACACCGATAAACCTGCAGCCCGTAGCTAAAATAAGTGCCGCCGTCCGGGTGGGAGAACTGTTTTCTGACTGGCTGATACTGCCAATGAAAAGGTATGTTTGTATGATGAATTGTCTGAATATCTGGCATAATAAAGTCACCGTTCCTTTTGTATTGATTGTTGTGTGTGTCTTTATCCTAACGGGGAAGCGGGTGTTTCAGCAAGGAATGTATATTCCTTTTTGCGGGCCGGAACAGTTGATGAAAAAGAGAAAAATTTGCGGGAACGGGCTGTACTATGGAACGAAATGAGATTTTTTGATATAATAAAATTTATGAAAATTCGTTGCAGGAGAGTTATCTATGAAATTTTATTTAGCGCCTATGGAGGGTGTCACTGGATATATTTATCGAAATGCCTATCAGAAATTCTTTCACAATATAGACTGTTACTACACGCCGTTCCTGGCACCCAATAAGCATCACGGGTTCAGCAGCCGGGAAAAGAATGATATTCTGCCTGAGCACAATGCAGGGAT
>JAFYPD010000070.1 GCA_017547685.1 Peptococcaceae bacterium | reverse complement strand
TGCTTTGATATCTTTTGGATAGCCGGTCACAAACACTGGCTTTTTGAAATGCTGCTCGGTGAGATACCGCTCATGCTCGGTCTGTAAATCGATACCCCATTCTACTGGATACACAAATTCTGTGTCGGCCTGTTTTAAAATTTCAATGGCTTCTGTATAAGTGACACGGCCGAAATCCGAATTCACAATATGATGCAGGCGCTCCAGCAGTTCTTTATCTACAAACCTGTTAAAAAACGCCATTTCTTCCGGAAGGCGTTCCAGCACAGCGCGAATCAGATATTTCATCATGTCTTCAGCCAGTGCCATATTCTGCTCTAAATCGGCAAAGGCAATTTCCGGTTCCAGCATCCAGAATTCCGCCGCATGGCGGGCTGTATTGGAGTTTTCTGCACGGAAGGTCGGCCCGAAGGTATAGACGTTGCGGAATGCCATAGCAAATGCTTCTGCATTGAGCTGTCCGCTCACGGTCAGATTGGCCGCTTTGCCGAAAAAGTCCTGCGTGTAATCCACGCTGCCGTCCTCTCCCACAGGGAGATGGTTCATGTCCAGCGTTGTCAGCTGGAACATTTCACCGGCACCTTCACAGTCACTGGCTGTGATAATTGGTGTGTGCACATATACAAACCCTTTTTCCTGAAAATACTGGTGAATGGCGTATGCCAGCACCGATCGCAGGCGGAATACAGCTGAAAAAGTATTGGTGCGCGGACGCAAATGGGCGATAGTGCGCAGATATTCAAAACTGTGCCGCTTTTTCTGCAGCGGATAATCGGGTGGGCAGCTGCCCTCCACCCCAATCTCTGCTGCTTTCAGTTCAAAGGCCTGACCGCTTCCCGGAGAAGCCACCAGCTTCCCGGTCACCACCAGTGCCGTACTGATGCCCAGCCTGCACACGTCCTCGAAGTTTGGCAAATCTTCCTCAAATACAATCTGCAGATTTTGAAAAAAACTGCCATCGTTCAATTCAATAAACCCGAATTTTTTCGATGCGCGGATATTGCGAACCCAGCCAGCTACTTCAATTTCCTGTTCCAGATACTGCTCCGGTGCACGAAAAATCTGTTTCAGTTCGATCATGTTGTTCAGCCCCCCCAGTGAAGCAATCTATCTTTTCTGTACAAAACAGCTTATAACCCACATATTATTCATATTGTACGCTATTATTGTGCATGATGTCAAATAAATGTGCGACATTTTTCATAAAAAGATGTTTTATTTGTGAAAGCACCAGATTTATAACCGCTTTTTATATTTAATAGAACACTTATACCTGCAGATTACAGATATATAAAAAAGAGCCCATCCTGTTGGATAAGACTCTTACCATTGCTTTACTGATATCCGTTTTCCCGCAGTTTAGCGGCATAATACTGTACAAAATCCGCAATCTGAATCTGGAATGTGCCCTGACCGGCTGCCAGCAGTTCATCACGCTGATTTTTTATCTGGCAGGTGCAGTGGCAAACGATGTCACCGTCCAGGCTGACAGCGGCTTCTGCTTTCAGTACATCGCCTTTTCCTGCCGGCTTCAGATAGCTTGTGCTCATAGAGGCAATCATACCCACTTTATTTTTTGTCAGCACCGCCATGTCCATGGCCGCATCCATTAAACCGGCAAACACACCGCCGTGCACCACACCGGCTGTGTTGTAATGCATCTTCGATACCGGCACTTCCAGTTCTGCAGTACCGTCCCCCAGCGCGGCAAAATAGATATCCATGGTGTCAAAAAACGCATTGTTCTCTTCCGCATCCAGAATATAGCCAAACAGATGGCATGGTAAATTTTTATTTTCCACTTCGCGAAACATTGTCATAGGATTGTCCTCCCTGCAGTTTATATAAATTTTTGCGTAAGGCAGCTACCTTGCTTACCCCGCTAAAGCCGGACATCTGCTTGTCTGTCCAGCGCGATTCGTACTAACGTCCATCGCGCATTTGACAGCCTGCGCATCTGTTCCGTTTTTGCCCCGCGCTTTTCTGCGGGGTAGGCGGACGAATCAGCAATGGTAGCTGCCTTATGTTATTTTTAATCTTTCATAAAACAGAATGTATAACACGGTAACATTGTTTTATATTGTATCACATTACCTATTATCCTTACCAGTATAAACCGCGGGAATTCGGCACATACTATCGGCAAGGAGTGTGATATTTATGGATGAAATCAAAAAAATTGACCGTAATCTCGGTACCTGGGGCTTTCTGCGTACTGGCTGGTGGGTACTGCACATTGCAGCCATCGCATTAATTTTCTGGCTCGGCATGTGGATGGCCAACGGTTATTAAGCATCAAAAAGGAGCAATGCCGTCTTGATAGATGACATTGCTCCCCGCTTTTTAGAATAACTGCAGCTGGTCTGTTTCCGGAAGTCCGTTTAACACCCCGTGATTCTGCAGTGTTTCGATAATGGATTTACCTGCCTTCCCGCGGTTGGACAAATCCTCAATGGATGTAAACGGCGCCTGTTCTCTGGCCTCCACAATACTGCAGGCCACCGACTGGCCCAGCCCCTGCAGTGCACAGAACGGTGGAATCAGTCTGCCGTCTACAATACGGAAGTTTTCTGCGTCGGACTCCATCAGATTGACCCGTTCACAGCTGTAACCCCGCTGGTACATTTCCAGGCACAGCTCCAGAATAATCTGAAATTTCTTATCTTTCTCTGTTGCATCATTGCCCATGGCCTTGATGTTTTTCATCTGATTTTCGATTTCCGGCAGTCCTTTGCAGATGACATCGGCATCGAAATCATCGGTTCGCACGGTAAATGCTGCCGCATAGAACGCCAGCGGATGATAGACCTTGAACCAGGCAATGCGGAAAGCCATCATCACATAAGCCACCGCATGGGCTTTCGGAAACAGATATTTTACGGTTTTGCAGGATTTGATGTACCACTCCGGCACATGTTTTTCCCGCATATATTCCTCTTCATCCGGCTTTAAGCCTTTCCCCTTGCGCACACCCTCCATAATCTTGAAGGCGCGAATCGGTTCCAGCCCCATATGAATCAGGTAAATCATAATATCATCACGACAGCCGATTACTTCTGAAGCAGTGGCGGTACCGCTCAGAATCAGATCCTGTGCATTCCCCAGCCATACGTCAGTCCCGTGGGAAAAACCGGAGATACGTACCAGCTCCGAGAAGGATTTCGGCTGTACGTCCACCAGCATCTGGCGAGTAAATTTTGTGCCGAACTCGGGGATACCATAGGTGCCAACCTCGGAACCAATCTGTTCCGGAGTCACTCCTAATGCATCGGTGCTGGAAAACAGCGACAGGGTTTTTGGCTCATCCAGCGGGATATCCTGATAGCTGCAGCCGGTCAAATCCTCCAGCATACGGATGATGGTCGGATTATCGTGGCCCAGAATATCCAGTTTTACCAGACGGTCGTGAATCTGTTCGTAGGTAAAATGGGTGGTGACAGTCCCTTTATTCGGGTCATCGGCAGGAATCTGCAGCGGCGTAAAGTCGTGCACATCGATGCCTTTCGGGATAACCATCAGCCCGCCCGGATGCTGCCCTGTAGTGCGGCGCACGCCGGTAAAGCCGAGTGCCAGCCGTTCAATCTCTGCCTGGCGGCGCTTCATATTGCGCTCGTTCAGATAATTGACCACATACCCCTGCGCAGTTTTTTCCGCAAAGGTCTGGAAGGTTCCGGCGCGAAACACGTTGTCTTTGCCGAACAGTTCCTCGGTATAAGCGTGAGCCCGCGGCTGATAGACACCGGAGAAGTTCAAGTCGATATCCGGTACTTTGTCCCCTTTAAAGCCCAGGAAGGTTTCAAACGGAATGTCATGGCCATCCTTAATCATCGGTGTGCCGCATTTTTCGCACACAGCGTCGGGCATATCAGCGCCGGCACTGTATGTCCCATCATCCTTGAAAACAGTGTGATAGCAGTTCGGGCACCGGTAATGAGGCGGCAGAGAATTTACCTCGGTAATCCCTGTCATATTAGCAACAAAGGAGGATCCTACCGAACCGCGGGACCCTACCAGATAGCCGTCATCGTTAGATTTTTTTACCAGCTTGTGGGCAATCAGATACAGCACCGAGAACCCGTTGCCGATGATGGAGTCCAGCTCTTTATTGATACGGGCCTGCACCAGTTCCGGAAGTTCCGGACCATACAGCTCATGGGCTTTTGTATAGGTCAGATTGCGGATTTCGTCTTCTGCCCCTTCAATCACCGGCGAATGCAGCCCGTCCGGTACCGGCTTCAGCTCCTCAAAATCAGCGATGATTTTTTTCGGGTTGGTAATAACAATCTCTTTCGCCGCATCAGACGGAAAATAATCAAATTCGGCCAGCATTTCTTCGGTATTGCGATAATACAGCGGCGCCTGCTGGTCGGCATCCTCAAATTTTTTACCAGCCATCAGAATTGCCCGGTAAATACTGTCATCCTTGTTGGCGAAATGCACATCGCCGGTGGCAACCACCGGTTTTCCCAGTTCCTGCCCCAGCGCATAGATATCCAGATTAATCTGTTTCAGCTCATCCTCGCTCCGGAACATGCCCTTGCGCAGCATGAATTCGTTATTCATGTGGGGCTGCACTTCCAGAAAATCATAGAACGATGCGATTTTCACCAGCGCATCGTGATCTTTGTTTGTTTTAATGTAGGTCTGAATCAGCTCACCCGCTTCGCAGGCACTGCCGATAACCAGATTTTCCCGCACCGCAGCCACCAGTCGTTTCGGCATGCGGGGACGGCGATAGAAAAAGTTCAGGTTGGATTCGGTTACCAGCTGATACAGCGCTTTCAAACCGGCTTTGTTTTTCGCCAGAATGATGCAGTGATAGGTCTTCTGCTCCTCTTTCGGCAGGTCATCATCAAACAGATAGCCCTCCACGCCGTAGATAATCTTCACGCCAGCTGCCTGCCCTGCGTGATACGCTTCCGGAAAAGACTGCACCACACCGTGGTCCGTGATTGCGATGGCTTCATGGCCCATATCAGCTGCCAGCTGAATCAAATCACCCACATCACTCAGCGCGTCATTGGCACTCATATTGGTGTGCAGATGCAGCTCTACCCGTTTATCTGCTGCATTGTCGCTGCGCTTTTTCGGTTTCGTTAAATTCAGGTCAAAGGCCATCATAGTCAGTTCCCGGGCAAAGCTGTCCTCCCGGATACTGCCTTTTACTTTCAGCGCTTTCACCTTCTTCAGCTTGCCTTTCAATTCTTTGATTTCATCGGCTTCCTTGATGACCTTGCACAGAATGGAATCTCTGTCGTCAGTAATTTTGAAGGTCAGAAGCTGTTTTCCATTTTTCAGTTCCCGCACATCCATACCGAAAATACGGCCTTCCACGGTCACGAATTTTTCTTCCTCCTCGAAGGAATCGATGGCCCGCGGCGTATCCTTAATCAGCTTGCCAAGCAGTACAAGTTCATCAGCCGGCAAAGCGGCGGGCTTGTCCGCCGCTTTGGCTGCCGGTGCAGCAGAGGATACAGACGAAGCCTGCACCGGTATTTCCTGCTTTTTGATTTCCGGCGGTTTGATAGCCGCATCGTGCTGGAGGCGAATCTGATATTTTTCCTGCAGCATCTCATCCAGCAAAACACTGGCCTGCAGGGTAAACTGCATATTATGTAAAAATCGAAGCCCAATCTCCTGACCGATGCAGATGGTCAGCTCCTCTTCTTCCGCGTTCATTTTCCAGTAGCTGTTGTACAGCCAGCCAGCCACAGTGGGATGCTGCTGCTGCAGCATAGTAACAAACAGCTCATAATGGCTGGTCAGAAATGTATCAGTGTCCATCCGGCCCAGCGGCTGCACAATCAGGCGAACCCCGCTGGCTTGCGTCATATTCTGGGCAAAAAAGTGCAGACACTGCACATACAAATCCGGTGCCGGCAATTGCTGACAGGCAAGAAAAATCTCACAGACCTTGCTCTGCTGTGAGATGGCAATCTTACGGATACTGGATGTTTCCAGAAACGCAATCACGTCTCTATTCGGTTTTTGCTGTAAACTGCTGTAATCCAGTACCATAAGATTTCCCGCCTTTCCGGCAATAGTTTATCATAGTTCCTCAATTACAAATAAACCTACAATTCTTTCTCTTTTGCTGCATCTGCGCGCTGAAGCTGCTCCACATATAAAATATTTTCCGCACCGATTTCGTCAGTCAGTACAGAGCATTCTTCCCCGCTGCAACACAGCGTACGCTTTTCCAGCATCTGGTCGGCTTTTTCCTCCAGCTTTGAAAACCAGCGGAGCGTAATGAGTGTCAGAATGGTTGTCGCAATCGAGGTCAGATACAAACCGGCACCCACCGCCAGCCCGATGGCCGCTGCCACCCATAGGGATGCAGCAGTGGTAAGCCCTCGAATCCGCCCTCCTTTGCTATGCAGAATGGCACCTGCACCGATAAAGCCGATACCGCTGACAGCCTGCGCCGCAATACGGCCCGGGTCTGCATTGTTAATAATTCCACCGCCCATAGTTTCTGCCACCAGCGGCATAGAAATGGAAGTCAGAATAAATACACAGGCACCCACTGTCACAAGTATATGCGTGCGGAATCCGGCTGCCGTGACAGCTTTTCCCTTCTTCCACTGCCGTTCCATGCCGATAAGGCCGCCAAGAAACAGCGCCAGTATGAGCCGGCAAATAAATACCAGCTCATACTGCCAGAAATTTTCATAATAAAATGTATGAAGCAACTCCATAATCATAAAGCATCACATGTCCTCCCATCAGGAAAAGATGTAAGCCACAACCTTTTCTACCACATCAGATACTGCAACCACTTCGTTGTCAGCTTCTGTTCTCAGTTTATATTCTACCACCTGTTCTTCCACCGCTTTTTTCCCGACGGTGACACGAATCGGATAGCCAATCAGGTCTGCATCTTTGAATTTCACACCCGGACGTTCGTTGCGGTCATCCAGCATCACTTCAATGCCGCGTTTCTGCAGGTCAGCATACAGCTGTTCTGCAATTGCCATCTGGTTTGCATCTTTTGCAGAGATTGGCACGATAACAACATGATACGGCGCGATGGATTTCGGCCATACAATACCGTTTTCATCATTGTACTGTTCAACAGCCGCTGCCATAGTACGACTTACACCAATACCGTAGCAGCCCATGTGCATCACCTGTTCCTTGCCGTTTTCATCCAGATAGGTTGCACCCAGTGCTTCACTGTATTTGGTGCCCAGCTTGAATACCTGACCAACTTCGATACCACGGGCAGAATCGGTTTTCTGACCGCATTTCGGACATGGATCTTCCTGGGTCATCATGCGCAGATCATAGTAGCCTGTCACCTGGAAATCACGTCCAGGATTTACATTGATGTAATGATATTCCGCTTCGTTGGCACCGCAAACCAGATTGGTCATCTGTTCCACTTCCAGGTCAGCATAGATTTTTACATTGCCCAGACCAACAGGGCCTAAAGAGCCGAAACCGCCGTTTACAATTTTATTTACAGCATCTTCCTCCGCCATTTCCAGAGCCAGGCATGGATGTACGCGCTGTACTTTAACATCGTTCACTTCACGGTCACCGCGCACCAGTACGCAGATCAACTCTTCATCTGCCTGGAAGAACAGTGTTTTGATGGTTTTGTCTGCAGGCACATGCAGAAATGCGGATACTGCTTCGATAGTTTTGGAATCTGGAGTATATACTTTTTCCAGTGCCAGTTCAGCCTCTTCACCGGATTTTGGTGCAGGTGCAGGGCATGGTGCAATTTCAATATTAGCTGCGTAACCGCAGTGGTCACAGTACACAACAGTATTTTCCCCGATTTCAGCCAGTGCAGTGAATTCATGGGTCTGGCTGTCACCGATGGCGCCGCCGTCTGCTTCGATTGGACGGAATTTCAGACCGCAGCGGCTGAATACGTTGGTGTACGCCTGATACATATCCCAGTATGCCTTATCCAGGCCTTCCGGATCACGGTCAAAGGAATATAAATCTTTCATAATAAATTCGCGGCTGCGGATTAAGCCAAAACGCGGACGTTTTTCATCGCGGTATTTGTTCTGAATCTGATACAGGCGCAGCGGCAGCTGACGGTAGGAATTTACCTCGCTGTGCACCAGATCAGTAATCAGCTCTTCATGCGTAGGCCCTAAGCAGAACTGGCGGTCGTGACGGTCGGTCACTTTAAACATTTCCGGACCGTATGCATGCCAGCGGCCGGTCTGCAGCCATAAATCAGCAGACTGAACGATCGGCATCAGCAGTTCCTGCCCGCCGAATGCATCCATTTCTTCACGCACGATGGTTTCAATTTTGCTCAGTACACGTTTGCCCAGCGGCAGATAGTGATACAGCCCTGCTGCACTTTTGCGGATAAAACCGGCACGCAGCAGCAGCTGTGCGCTGACGGTATCTGCATCCGCCGGATTGTCACGTAAGGTTGGGATTAAAGCATTACTCATTCTCATAATATTCGTTCTCTCCTTGATTTGTTCGATTTCACATTGATTATGCATTTCTGATTTTGATTTATATTTTGATTATAACAGCTTGTCCAGTTCTTCCCGGAACGCATCCAGCAGCCTGTCTTCCGGCACTTTTTTGATAATCTCGCCTTTGCGGAAAATCAGCCCTTCTCCTTTGCCGCCTGCAATGCCCAGATCAGCTTCTCTGGCCTCACCCGGCCCGTTTACCACACAGCCCATCACTGCCAGTTTCAGCGGTTTATCAATGCCGCTCACCAGCTGGTCCACCTGGTCTACCAGCCGTTCCAGACCAATCTGCGTTCTGCCGCATGTCGGGCAGGAGATAATCTCCACGCCTTTCGGATATAAATCCAGCGAGCGCAGAATCTGTTTTGCAACCGGAATTTCCTGCAGCGGACTGCCGGTCAGCGATACGCGAATGGTATCGCCAATGCCTTCTGCCAGCAATGTACCAATACCCACAGCCGATTTCACCGTGCCGTGTTTGGCATTGCCAGCCTCTGTCACACCAAGATGCAGCGGATAAGGTACCTTCTGAGCCATCAGCCGGTAGGCTTCTATCATCAGCGGCACATCAGATGCTTTCAGCGAAATTTTAATCTGTTCAAAATTCAGCTCCTCTAAAATCCTCACATGGCGCATAGCGCTTTCCACCAGCGCTTCTGCTGTCGGATGCTGATACTGCGCCAGCAGGTCTTTTTCCAGAGAGCCTGCATTGACACCGATGCGAATCGGCACACCCATACCCTTCGCCTTGCTCACAACCTCACGGACTTTCTCTTCACTGCCGATATTGCCCGGATTGATACGCAGGGAGGAAATCCCGTATTCCATGGCCAGCAGTGCCAGCCGATGATTAAAATGAATATCGGCAATGACCGGTACCGGACTTTCCTTGCAGATAATTTTCAGCGCTTCAGCGGCCTCCTCATCCGGTACCGCCACCCGCACCATCTGGCAGCCCGCATCCGCCAGCTGCCTGATCTGTTCCAGCGTAGCCGCCGCATTGCGAGTATCCGTATTGGTCATCGACTGGATACTGACCGGATAGGCCGACCCGACGCCAACATCACCGATTTTAAAACTGGTTGTTTCTCTTCTCTGCAATCTTTTCACCTTCTCTTGCAGTTTCTTACGGCATAATCAGCCGCATAATATCTTTATAGGTTATCACGAGGATTAACCCCATCAGCAGCATAAAGCCAATCATATTTAACATGCCTTCTTTTTCCGGTGCCACCGGTTTGCCGCGCACGGCCTCGTACAGCAGAAATACCAGCTTGCAGCCGTCCAGTGCCGGAATCGGCAGAATGTTAATCACACCCAGGTTAATGGACAGCAGCGCTGCCAGATTAAACACATACACCCATCCGGCTTTCGTGGATTCATCAATAATCTGTACAATGCCGACCGGGCCTGTCAGCCCTTCGTCCTCATCCATAATGTTAATCTGACCGGTGAACAAATCACCCAGCACATCCACCATGGCAACGGTCATTTCCCAGGTGGTGGTTACGCCAAGCCCGATGGCGCGAATCGGCCCTATGGCCTGCCGTTCCGCTGTCTGGCCGTAAATACCCAGCAGCACACGGCTTCCGTCATCGCTCATCATCGGCTGCATCTGCACATCAAAGCGCTCGGTTTCCCGCTCCACAGTCACCGTCAGAATATCCTCGGCGGTGGCTGCCATAATGACGGCGTTCATTTCCTCCCAGGTTTCCACCGGCTGACCGTCAATAGCCACAAACTTATCGCCCGGTTCTACACCTGCAGATGCAGCAGGTCCGTTTTCCACCAGAGCAGAAATGGTAGTGTCCGGGTTTTCAATGGGAACAGCCATCCCCAGAATCATAAACATCACAGCAAAAATCAGAATTGCTGTCAGCATATTCATGATAGAGCCGGCCGCAGCAAAAATCATACGCTGCCAGACCGGACGATTCTGATAACGCCGCTCTTCCGGAACATGCACAGGTTCAATGCCGCTGCGCTGTTCCTCCTCGATATCCTCACCCAGCACTCGTACAAAGCCGCCCAGCGGCAATGCGCGAAGCGTATAGCGGGTTTCCCCGACCCGTTTCGACACCAGCTGCGGCCCCATACCGATGCTGAATTCCTCTACATACATGCCGGACAGTTTAGCTGTAATAAAATGACCAAACTCGTGAACCGACACCAGTAATGCAAAAATTAAAATTGCTACAATAGCAGTTAACATTTGTTACGCTCCTTCAATCTGTCTCTGCTTTCCCGTCTTCCCAGCATTATGCCTGACGCTGCTGCACAAATACTTGTGCCTGCTGGCGGGCCCGCTGGTCTATTTCCAGCAGATGGCCAAAGCTTTCGATTTCTACAGGATTATGCTGTTCCACCACCCACTGCACCAGAGCCGGAATATCCATAAATCCAATCTGGTCTTTCAGGAAGGCAGCCACCGCAATCTCGTTTGCAGCATTCAAAACAGCCGGTGCAGATTTGCCCGCACGTCCCACATCGTAAGCCAGTTTCAGCGCAGGGAATTTTTCAAAATCAGGCGCAAAAAACTCCAGCCCCGCAATCTGTGTAAAGTCCAGTTTTGGGAATGGATTGCCCTGCCGTTCCGGCCAGGTCAGCGCATACTGAATTGGAATGCGCATATCAGCCTTGCCCAGATGAGCCAGCACCGATCCGTCACCGTATTCCACCATGGAATGCACCACGCTCTGCGGATGTACCAGCACCTGAATGTTGTCGTAATCTACATTGAACAGCCAGTTGGCTTCAATCACTTCCAGCCCTTTGTTCATCAGGGTGGCTGAATCGATGGTGATTTTCTGCCCCATCGACCAGTTTGGATGTTTCAGGGCCTGTGCCTTTGTTACTTTATACAAATCCTCTTTGGCCCAGGTGCGGAACGGACCGCCGGACGCTGTCAGCAGAATTTTGTTCAGGCATTTTGTGCCATCCTCAATACACTGATAAATAGCTGAGTGTTCGCTGTCTACCGGAATGATTCTGGCACCGCTCTTCTGCTGCGCCCTGCGAACCAGACTGCCGCCGGAAACCAGCGTTTCCTTATTGGCCAGTGCCAGATCAATGCCCAGTTCCAGTGCCTTCAGGGTAGGTTCAATTCCTGCAGCACCGCTCATGGCACCAACCATCATATCCACCGGATACTGCCCCAGTGCCTGCAAAACGCCCTCCATACCGCATAATACGGTTAAACTGCTATTTTTATTTTCTTGTCGGAATTTCTCGTAAGCTGCCGGTTCAGTTACCACCACGCAGTCCGGCCGATATTTTTCCGCCTGCTGTAATAACAGCTGCCAGTTGCTGTGCCCGGCCAGAATGGTCACATCAAACCAGCCCGGAAACGCATCTACAACCTGCATCGTCTGGGTTCCGACGGAACCGGTTGCCCCCAGAATTGCCAGTCGTTTCATAAGTATGCCCCCTGTTCTATGAAAAGAAGATAACTGCAAAAATATAACGTAAATTATTTCTGCCAAAAGATAATCATTCCGTCTAAAAGATAAACATAACGCCCATCATATCGGTCATCTGCCCGGAAAGCAGATGCATCAGTAAAATGCAGTAATACATCATTGGTGCCGCAATCATCACACTGTCAAAGCGATCCAGAATACCGCCGTGACCCGGCAGAATTTTTCCGGAATCCTTCACGCCGTAATAGCGTTTCAGCAGACTCTCCAGCAAATCACCAATCAGACCGATGATGGCCACTGCCACTCCGATAAACAGCGGAGCCAGATGCGGCAACAACTTAAAATACAGATTCATCAGATACAGCACAATGCATGTAATCACAATACCGCCGATGGTGCCTTCCACACTTTTTTTCGGGCTGATGGTTCCCCATGGCCGCCGTTTGCCGAACCAGGTACCAATAAAATAGGCACCCGAATCGTTGGCCCACATGGCCAGAAATGCCATAAACACCAGTACACGGCCATTGTCCATCGCGCCCAATAAAATCAGATGGGACAGCGTCCAGCCGATATAAATCAGGCCCAGAAAATTCACCGCGATATCCTCCACACCAAAGGCCGGAAATTTAAATACCGCATAGCCGAATACCAGGCAGAATGTTATCAGTATGCCCAGTGTCAGCCAGTTTGAAACACCGAGATAACTGCACAGCAGCATTGCCCATACGCCCAGCAGCACCGGCACAAACAATACCTGATGTTTTCCCTTCGCCATTGTATAAAATTCATGTAATCCAACTGTTGCCAGCACGGCTACCAGACATGCAAACGGGGTACCGCCCAGATACATAAACAACAGTAATATCGGCACGCCCGCAATTGCGGTTAAAATTCTCTGTTTCAACGATGTTCACTCCTTTATTTTCCCAACCCGCCGTAGCGTCTGTCCCGGTTCTGGTACTCCCAGATGGCCTGCCACAGATGCTCTTTGCCAAAATCCGGCCACAGCACGTTTGTAATCCAGAATTCACTGTAGGCAATCTGCCACAGCAGAAAATTGCTGACCCGCAGTTCCCCCGACGGACGAATGAGCAAATCAGGGTCCGGCTGTCCGGCTGTGTAAAGATAACTGGAGAACAGCGCCTCATCGATATCGTCAATGGCCAGCTTGTGGTTCTGCACATCTTTGCAGATGGCTTTTGTCGCCTGGATGATTTCCTGGCGGCCGCCGTAATTCAGCGCAACATTCAGAATAATATTGTCGTTATTTTTTGTTTTTTCCTGTGCCGCAACAATTTTGTCATAGGTTTTGCCGGTTAACCGGCTGATATTTCCGATTGGATGAATCCGCACACCTTTTTCGTGCATATAGTCCAGCTCTTTATCGAGGAATTCCACAATCAGTTCCATCAGGGTATTCACTTCATCGGCAGGCCGTTTCCAGTTTTCCGTGGAAAAAGCATACACGGTCACATACTGGATGCCCAGCTCGTCTAACGCCAGAACCAGACTTTTCAGCGCCTGTACGCCCATCCGGTGCCCGGCTGTGCGAATCAGACCGCGGCTTTTTGCCCAGCGGCCGTTCCCGTCCATAATCACTGCGATATGGTTTGGCATTGGTTTCTGTTTGATATCTTCCAATGTTACTTTCATAAGATTCTCCTTATAAAACCACAGGCCAGCGAAAGCCCTGTAGAAAATTTACAGTACGCTTTATTATAATATGTCTACCGTCATAAAGCAAGAATGGCAGCGGATTTTCTCCATTTGCTTCTTTAACATGATTCCATAAAACAGCTTCTCTTCCTTTTTCATTCTGTTTTCTGCAAAAAAACTCCTGTCTGGCCTTTCGTCTGCATATAGTATTTCATCAATATATTTTTCGCAGAAAGGAGCACAACATGCCGATTCTTCTGCTGATTCAGACCGCAATGCTGCTGCTGTTCTGGTATTTCTGCTTTCGGCACAGTGCCTGGCACAGAAACTGGTTGTGCAAAATCATATTATTCCTGGCGCCGTTCGTCTTTGGCTGCATCGTGCTGTGGCTGGATCTTCATCATCTGCCTCTGGAAGTATTGCGACAATGGCACAATGCGTTCTGCTGTTTCAGCACGCTGGTGGTTTTACTCTTACTGCCGCAGTGGTATAAGCTGATGTGGCTCTCTCTGACGGCGTTACCGGTCCAGAAGATTTCTGAAAACACCAAACTGCTGTTTACCACCCTGTTTTCCGTCATTATGATGCTGGCCATTATCTTTTTCTTTGCCCTGTATTTTTTATGGCTGGACAGTTTATCGGGCTATACGCAAGGGCTGCGCAGTGCCTATCTCAATTTTCAGCCGGTGCTGCTGGACTTTCCCACAGCTTTCTTTTTCAGCTTCAGCTGTTATTTTTCACTGGGCTACGGTGCCTATTACCCCTACGGAAACTGGTTTTATCTGCTGGTGTTTCTGGAATGTCTCATCGCACTGATCAACAACGGGATTATTATCTTCTATGCGTTCCATCTGCTGTTTGAGCGAAAATAACACAGCAGATAAAAAAGCTGACAGATTGCTCTGTCAGCTCAAGGTAGTATCACGCTGTTTCTGATATGTCACATAGGTATAGGCGGGCGCACCGTCATGCGGTTCCCGATCGATTTCATCATACCGGCTCCAGTCCACCGCCGGAAAAAAGGTATCCCCTTCCGGCGCGGCATCCACCAGCGTTACATCCAGTCGGTCGGCCAGCGGCAGGGCTTCGGCATACAGCATGGCACCGCCGATGATAAAAATCTCTTCCCGTTCCGCCATCGTCAGCGCTTCCGGTAATGAACGGGCAATCTGGCAGCCTGCAATGTCATCGATTGCAGATGTCACCACAATGTTCTGCCGATCCGGCAATGGCCGGCCAATGCTCTCATATGTGTGCCGCCCCATGATAACAGTATGTCCCGTGGTCAGCTCCCTGAAATGCTGTAAATCTGCCGGGATATTCCAGGGAATCCGCCCGTCTTTCCCGATGACGCCGTTTTTTGCTACCGCCGCAATCAGATGAATGGTCATATCGTTTGCTCCTTTCGCAGATGAGCCAGCATATTTTTCGCAAAGGCTTCCGCCTTCTGGTCGATATCCGCAATTTTATTGACGCTGAAGGGGTCATTTGCTGTGGCCATCAAAGAAAAGTTTGCCGGCAGCAGGAAGGTTTTATTCATATTCAGCGCGCCCATAATCTGTTTGGCTACAATATCTCCGCCGCTGTAGCCCGACACCACAATACAGAACAACGCCTTGTTGTAGAAGCGCACCTTGCTGAACAGCGCCGTCAGCCGATTGATAAAGGCCGACAGATTGGCACTGACCGCATCGTTATAATTCGGACACAGCACCATCAGCGCATCACAGTCCAGAATGGCCGGATACACTTCCTCCACAATCACACCGCCATAAAAACAGCTGTAAGTTTCGCCAAAGTGCCGGCATGTCTGATAAGGACACCCGTTGCAATCCACCACACTGCCGTTTTGCAGAGAAATTTCCTGCACATCGCAGTCTTCTTCCAGATGCTGTTTTACCTTGCGCCACAGGGTCAGCGTATTTGAAGTTGCCCGGTTGCTGGCATGCACAGCCAGAATTTTCGGTCTGTCATGCAGCGGAATCTGAAAGGTCATAAGTTGCTCCACCAGATTGCGAGCCAGTTTCTGGTAGGCACCCATGCGGTCGGTTTCCAGATTGCGGGCCTGAATCAGAAAATTATCCAGCGAGGCTGTGCCCTCCACCAGCGGTTTCCCCGGAAACACACAGCCGCAGAGATTGGCGGCAAACACCAGCTCACGGGCTTCTGCCTTGGTATACAGTTCACTGTCTGCATCCACCAGAATAGAACCCACGCATCCATGCAGACAATCCGGATTGCGCCGCATCACACGCAAAAATTTCTGATATTCCAGATTGATGCCGTCAGCGCCCAGATTCAGCACAAACAGAATCCGCCGGTTCCGCACCGGCACAAAATCCGCCGCCTTGCGCCACACCTCAACGCTGCAGCCTTCTATCGCCTGCTGCAGAATCATCCGCTGACGTTCATTGACTATCTGCTCCTCATCCTCCGGCATGATAAGTAAAATATCGGTCTGCTGTTCCATTCCATTCACCGCCTCGTTTTTTTATCTGCTCCTCAGGCAGCACAGAAGTATAAACTCTTCTGTTTACCCGACCAGAAATACGTCGGGCATGCCGGACACCTCCTTGATTGTTCATCTTTGTCAAACTTCGTTTGCCACGATTTGAACAATCTTCGTCGATGTTCGTCGTAAGCCAGAATTCGTAATATACATTCTGCGCTGCCTGATTTAATAATCTGCACTATCATTATCTTCATTCATCGCTTTTCTTACTCAGCAGACATGCAGAAAAGCTGTCAGAACGACTTCTGCTTTACGCTGGACATTTGCGAAGATTGTTTCAAGCGTGAAAGACAAAGTCTTGCAAAGCGAAACAATCGAGCATGAAATATAGCTGTATTCATACTTATTTGAGTGAATCAATGTCCAGCATTAAACAGAAGAGTGATGACAGTTTCCTGCATGTCTGCCTGCAATCATTTTTAAATCTTCAGCGCATTCAATTCATCCACCACATCCTGCAGTCTCTGCAGTAATGCATCAGGCAGCGGCAGATGTTCCAGTTCTACGCCGTACGCTGTGCTGCGGTTTTTTGCCCCCATGAAAATGCCGCCCAGATAATTGGAGCTGTAATGCCATTCTCCCCGAATGGTAAGCAGAATGGAGATTGCTGCGGAGGAGATAGCAGGTGCAATATACGGTTTATAGCCCAGCGCCCGCACTTCCAGATTAGCTTCCACAGTCTTTTTCGTCAGTTCCATGGACAACTCATGATGATAATCTGTCACACTGTCGGCAATCACTAAACGCTGCCCGTGGGGCCCGTAGGCTCTGCCCTCCGTTAAAAACTGCTGAAACCTTGCATCCTGTTTTGCATAATAAGCCGCCCGGCTGTTCATCACCCCGAGGCCATAACCCTGCACCTGTTCCGGGCGCAGCCCTTTGCCGTCCCATACGCCATCCGCATCACAATTGCTGGCCGCCCACACCCGCTGACAGAGCGGGTCAACCGGGTCAGACACCACAGCAAACAGACCCTGAAATCCAGCTTTGCGAGCCATTTTCCCGTACTGGCTGATGATAGCGCTGTTGGCCTCCAGCTGTGCCATACGCACATCCTGCACCTCAGCGCCCACCGGCGGGATGGATTTTGATGCACAGAACACAAACACGTCACACAGGAATAGCTCTTCTTTTTGCAGTATCTTCACCGCAGGCATCCGGTCATACTGCCACGGATAGGCAATCTGATTGATTTCGTGCTCCCAGCGATTGCACAGATTTTCATTAAAATCATAGATGCCGATTTCCCGCACACAGTCACCGCCCAGAAGCGACATGCCAATCAGCAGCGTACCGCCCACATCACCCATAGCCAGGATATGCACTGTCTTTTTCTCTCTGTTGTAAGTCTGCTCCAGCAGTGCAGCCAGATTCAATACATCGGCACAAATACCGCGCATCAGTCCGGCATCCGCTTTTTCCGCCAGCCACTGGGGCACAGCCTCCATCTCATCGGCCATGGCATCCAGCTGATTGCTGTTCAGACACCACAGCCCTTCTGCCTCATCAGCCAGATATCCTCGATGATTGATGCAATACAGCACCTTCCCCGCACCAGTCCGCGGGCTGATATAGGCAAACCTCTCCGCCTTCATGGCCTCCTGCTCCGAACATTCCGCAAAACTTGCCAGCTCTCTGCGAGAACATACCACATTATCTTTTATACGATAATAAAACACAACAACACCTCACGCTATCTCAAATCATTCTGATTTCATTTTACTCGTTTCTCTATCCTCTGGCAACCGGATTTTCTCAGAAAAAGGCTGTCTCTCATCTGAGAAACAGCCTCTATATATAGTGCAAGGATTATCCAGTTAAAACATGATTATTTAGCAGGCATTGATCGGTGAAACACCTATCGTCATTTCATCCAGTACATCCAATAGTATTTTTACCGTATCAAGAGAGGTCAGCATAGTAATATTATTCTGTGTGGCACAACGGCGGATCGCAACCCCATCTTCGTAGTGAATACCGGAAAAAACGGCTCTCGTATTAATAACATAACTGATATAACCTGCACGGATGGCCTCCAGTATCTCCTGACTCCCCTCACTAAGTTTACGTAATACTCTGGTATGAATGCCATGCTGTTTTAAATACTCTGCGGTTCCTGCAGTGGCTTCGATATTAAAGCCCATATCATAAAACCGCTTAACCAGCGGAAGCGCGGCCGCTTTATCCTCGTCGGCCACCGTAACCAGAACGGTACCGTAATTCTGCATACGCATACCCGCTGCCACCATAGCTTTATACATGGCACGATGGAATGTTTTATCGTAGCCAATAGCTTCCCCGGTTGATTTCATCTCCGGCGAGAGGTAGGCATCCATACCCTGCAGCTTGGAGAAAGAAAATGCCGGTACTTTTACATACCATCTGGATTTTTCCTGCGGATATCTCTCGGTAATACCCTGTTCGGCCAGACTGGTGCCCAGCATTACCAGTGTTGCCATATCAGCCAGGCTGTAACCGGTTGCCTTGGACAGGAACGGTACCGTGCGGGAAGAGCGCGGATTTACTTCAATAATAGAAACATCATCCTGCGCATCTACAATAAACTGGATATTGAACAGTCCAACAATCCCGATTGCCAGCCCAAGCTGTTCGGTATAACGAAGGATGGTTTCTTTCACACGTTCCGATATGCTGTACGGCGGATATACACTGATGGAATCTCCGGAATGCACACCGGTCCGCTCTACCAGCTGCATAATGCCGGGAACGAATACCTGTTTCCCATCGCAGATGGCATCCACCTCTACTTCTTTCCCACAGATGTATTTATCCACCAGCACCGGTTTATCCTCATCAATTTCAACGGCTGTTTTCAGATAATGGCGCAGCTGTTCTTCCTTTGCCACAATCTGCATGGCTCTGCCGCCCAGCACAAAACTCGGGCGCACCAGCACTGGATAGCCGATTTCCTTCGCTGCATTCAGCCCGTCTTTCATATTGGTGACTGCTTTCCCCTTCGGCTGCGGAATCCCCGCAGATGAGAGCAGTTTTTCAAAATCATCGCGGTTTTCCGCACGACGGATAGCATCACAATCTGTCCCGATTATTTTCACACCGCGGGCATGCAGTGGTTCCGCCAGATTGATGGCTGTTTGCCCGCCCAGTGTCACAATCACACCTTCCGGTTTCTCCAACTCTATGATATTCATTACGTCTTCAACACACAAAGGTTCAAAATAAAGTTTGTCAGAGCAGGTGTAGTCAGTGGATACCGTTTCCGGATTGTTATTGATAATGATAGCCTCATACCCGGCCGCCCTGATAGTCTGGATGGCATGTACTGTAGAGTAATCAAACTCCACTCCCTGCCCGATACGAATTGGCCCGGAACCCAGCACAATAATTTTTTTCCGGTCAGACACAACAGACTCATTCTCTTCTTCGTAGGTGGCATAGAAATACGGAATGTAGCTGTCAAACTCGGAAGAACAGCTGTCAATCATTTTATAAACCGGTACAATACCTGCTTTCCTGCGAATCGCAAACAGTTCCTGTTCCAGCATGTTCCAGCACTGCGCGATATATTTGTCCGAGAAGCCCATCTTTTTGGCTGTCAGAAGTGTTTCGTAATCCAGATAATTTTCTTTTATTCTTTTTTCATAAGCCACAATATTAGCAATTTTCCGGATAAAAAATCTGTCAATCCTCGTGGTCTCTGCCAGTTGATTTTCCGGTACACTGCGGCGCAACAATTCGGCCATGGCATAGATTCTGTCGTCCGTACCTGTTTTGATATAGTCCAGTATATTGTCCGCAGTCATCGTATCAAATTTTGGATGATGAAGATGATAGCGCCCGATTTCCAGTGAACGAACGGCCTTCAATAAACTTTCCTCTATGGTACGGCCCACACTCATAACTTCACCGGTTGCCTTCATCTGCGTACTCAAAGCATTATCGGCATCGACAAATTTATCAAAGGGAAAGCGAGGCATTTTAGTTACCACATAATCCAGCGCCGGTTCAAAAGAAGCCAGTGTATTTGCCAGCGGGATTTCATCCAGCCACATACCTGCACCGATTTTCGCCGACACCCGGGCAATCGGATAACCGCTGGCTTTGGAGGCCAGTGCCGACGAGCGGGACACACGAGGATTTACCTCAATTAAATAATACTGAAACGAATTCGGGTCAAGCGCAAACTGCACATTGCAGCCTCCCTCAATTTCCAGTGCCCGGATAATTTTCAGAGCACTGTCGCGCAGCATCTGATATTCTTTATTCGTCAAAGTCTGCGATGGACACACCACAATGGAGTCGCCAGTATGAATGCCGACCGGATCCAGATTTTCCATGTTACAGATGGTAATTGCCGTGTCATTGGCATCCCGCATCACTTCATACTCAATTTCTTTATAGCCTTTGATACTTTTCTCTACCAGAACCTGATGCACCGGAGATAACCCCAGCGCATTTTTCATCAAACTTCGGAACTCTTCTTCATTGTCGGCAAATCCGCCACCCGTACCGCCCAGTGTAAATGCAGGGCGCAGTACAACCGGAAAGCCGATTTTTTTTGCGATATCAAGCCCTTCTTCCAGCGTATTGGCAATGTCAGAAGGCAGTACCGGTTCTCCCAGCCGTTCACACAATGCCTTGAACAATTCCCGGTCCTCCGCCTGTTCAATACTGCTGCTTCTGGTGCCCAGCAGTTCTACCCGGCACTCTGCGAGAATTCCTTTTTTCTCCAGCTGCATGGCCAGGTTCAGACCAGTCTGTCCGCCAATACCCGGCAGGATTGCATCTGGCCGTTCATGCCGGATAATACGGGCGATATATTCCAGTGTCAGCGGTTCCATATACACTTTATCTGCAATGGACGTATCTGTCATAATAGTAGCCGGGTTAGAGTTACAGAGTACAACCTCATAGCCTTCCTCTTTCAGGGCCAGACAGGCTTGTGTCCCTGCGTAATCAAATTCTGCTGCCTGCCCGATGACAATTGGGCCGGAACCAATCACCAGAATTTTGTGAATATCAGTTCTTTTCGGCATGGTTCGCTTCCTCCTCCATCAGTCTGATAAACCGGTCAAACAGGTATGCACTGTCCTGCGGGCCCGGGGCACTCTCCGGATGATACTGTACACTGAAAATTCTGTCTCTGTCACATTTCACACCTTCCACAGTGTTATCCAGCAGATTGATATGCGTAATTGTCAGTTCCGTATTTTTTACACTGTCGCTGTCCACCGCATAAGAATGATTTTGCGATGTAATTTCCAGTTTTTCGGTTTCCAGCTGTTTCACCGGATGGTTACCACCTCGATGCCCGAATTTTAGTTTGTATGTTTTCGCACCGTAAGCCAGAGAAATCACCTGATGTCCCAGGCAGATACCAAAAATCGGATACTTGCCCCGCAATGCTTTTACCATTTCAATAACTGGCACCACATCGGTTGGGTCACCAGGTCCATTGGAAAGAAAAATACCATCCGGCTGCAAGCTCTCAATGGTTTCTGCGCTGGTATTCCATGGCACAACGGTCACTTTACAGCCCCTGTCCCGCAGAGAACGCAGAATGTTATACTTGATACCACAATCAACCGCAACCACATGAAAGCCGTCGGCAGAATCAGCATAGCACCAGTGTTCTTTACAGCTGACCCGGGAAACGGCATCTCGCGGAAGTTCTGTTTGACTTAACAGACGCAGCCCTGCTTCCAGGCTGGTATCGATACTGGTTATCAGCACCTTGCGGCTGCCCAGATTCCGAATGGACCGGGTCAGTTTTCTGGTATCCAGCCCGTAGATCCCAGAGATGCCGTAGCGTTTCATCACATCCGACAGGGTATCTGTACTTCGGAAATTAGAAGGCTCATTATTATATTCGCGCACAATCAGTCCACCGATAGTTGGAATGATTGTTTCATAGTCATCCTCTGCCATACCGTAATTGCCGATTAACGGATAAGTCATTACCACGGCCTGATCCGTATAGGACGGATCAGAGAGAATTTCCTGATAGCCCACCATAGAAGTATTAAACACAATTTCACATACCACATCGCTGTCTGCCCCGAAGGCATAGCCCAGATACTCACTTCCGTCTTCTAATATTAATTTCTTATCATAATTCCTCATATTACCGCCTCGCTCTCAATCAATTTCAGAAAGCTTCCGCTCAAATTTGTTTTTGTTATTCTCTGTTGTAATTTCCGTTGGATAATTGCCATCAAAACAGGCGCTGCAGTATCCTTCGCTCTTTGCCAGTTCTTTCAGCGCATTCAACGGCAGATAACCCAGACTGTCCACCCCAATGCGTTGTGCAATTTCTTTCACCGTATGCGAATAGGCAATCAGATGTTCACTGGAATCAATATCTGTTCCGTAATAACACGGATACAAAAAGGGCGGCGCAGAAACGCGCATGTGAATCGCTGCCGCTCCAGCCTCCCGCAAAAGTTTTACAATCCGCTCGCTGGTAGTCCCTCTCACAATGGAATCATCAATCAGAACCACCCGTTTATCTCTCACCGTCTCCACAACAGGACTTAGTTTCAGTTTTACTTGATCGACACGATTGTCCTGCCCTGGCGCAATGAAAGTCCGACCGATGTATTTATTTTTGATCAGCCCGATACCGTAAGGAATCCCCGATGCATGGCTGTAACCCAGTGCTGCATCGAGCCCTGAGTCCGGAACACCAATGACCACATCGGCCTCCGCCGGCCAGGTTTGTGCCAGGATTTCTCCGGCACGCATTCTGGTGCCGTGCACAGAAACGCCGTCTATCACAGAGTCCGGCCTTGCGAAATAGATATACTCAAACACGCACAACTTTTTCGGCTGTCTGCCGCAATGTTCTTTGCGGGAAAAGATACCATCCTTCGTAAACACTACAATCTCGCCCGGCAGCAAATCCCGCTCAAAAACTGCTCCCACTGCAGCCAGGGCGCAGCTTTCCGAAGCGATAACATACGTGCCATCCTCCATTCTTCCATAGCATAACGGCCGGAATCCATACGAATCCCGCACTGCAATCATCTTTCTGCTGGACATCAGACACAGCGAATAAGCGCCTTCCAGATAATTCATAGCACGGCTCACAGCTTCCTCAATGGATGAACTGGTCAACCGTTCCCTGGTAACCAGATAAGCAATGGTTTCGGTATCACTGGTAGTATGAAAAATAGCGCCGGATAATTCCTGCATATCTCTCAACTGTCTGGCATTGCTCAGATTCCCGTTATGGGCCACTGCCAGCTTTCCTTTCTGGTGGTTTACCTCGACTGGCTGACAGTTATTCCGGTTTGTCCCGCCGGTGGTGCCGTAACGCACATGTCCTACCGCCATATTGCCCTGTGACATTCTGGATAATGTTTCAGCAGAAAACACATCACTGACCAGCCCCAAATCTTTATGAGAATCAAAAACTCCATCATCGTTTACCACAATTCCGCAGCTTTCCTGTCCACGATGCTGCAGCGCATACAGACCATAATAGACCAAGCTGGCCACATTACCGCGATGACTGGAAAAAACACCAAATACGCCGCATTCTTCATGAATACTCATTCTGTAGTTCCCTCCTGCATCTGCATTGCTGCGCGGATAAAACCTTTAAACAGCGGATGTGGTCTGTTTGGTCTGCTTTTAAACTCGGGATGAAACTGAACACCCACATAAAAAGCGTAGTCTGACAGCTCAACTGTTTCAACCAGCCGCCCATCCGGAGAAGTGCCGCTCAGTACAAGCCCTGCATTCTGCAATTCCTGCCGGTACTGATTGTTCAGTTCATAACGGTGACGATGCCGCTCATGAATCTGTGTAGTGCCATAGCATCGTTCCATAATTGTTCCGGCCTGAACTACACACGGATAACTGCCCAGCCGCAAGGTTCCTCCTTTGTCAACGGTATCATTCTGGCCCGGCATAAAATCAATCATTTTATGGGAACTGTTCCTGTCAAACTCGCTGGAATTTGCATCGGAATATCCTAACACATGCCTTGCATATTCAATAACCGCAATCTGCATGCCCAGGCAGATACCAAAATAAGGAATCTGGTTTTCTCTGGCATACCGGGCAGCGAGAATCATTCCCTCAATCCCCCGATTGCCGAACCCGCCCGGCACAATAATACCGTCCAGATTGCAAAGCCGTTCCGCATAATTTTCTTCGGTCAGTTCTTCTGCATCAATCCACTGGATGTCAATATCGGCTCCGTATTCATAACCGGCATGGCGCAATGCCTCTGCCACAGATAAATAGGCATCATGCAGCTGCACATACTTGCCAGCCAGCCCGATGTTCACTGTATGCGTCCGATTATGAATCCGTTGAACCATCGACTCCCATTCGCTCAAATCCGCAAAATCAGCATCCAGACCTAATTCTCTGCAAACGATAGCGGAAAAATCAGATTTTTCCAGCATCAGAGGCGCTTCATACAGATTGGCCACTGTGATATTTTCAATCACACAGTCCGGTTTTACATTACAGAACATGGATATTTTCTGAAAGATACTTTCCTCCAGCGACTCATCACAGCGAAGCACAATCATATTAGGATTGATCCCAAGCCCCTGCAGTTCTTTCACGGAATGCTGGGTTGGTTTTGATTTATGTTCTTCGGAGCCGCGCAGATACGGCACCAGCGTCACATGAATAAAAAAACTGTTCTCCCTCCCTGCTTCCAGCGAAATCTGACGCACGGCTTCCAGAAACGGCTGAGATTCAATATCTCCGATCGTACCGCCAATTTCTGTGATAACAACATCCGCACCGGTTTTTCTACCAACCTGATACACAAATTCTTTGATTTCGTTTGTAATATGAGGGATAACCTGAACCGTAGAGCCAAGATACGCACCGCGCCGTTCCTTGTTCAGCACATTCCAGTATACTTTCCCGGTTGTCAGATTGGAAAACTGGTTTAAATCCTCATCGATAAACCGTTCATAATGACCCAGGTCCAGATCGGTTTCCGCTCCATCCTCGGTCACATAAACCTCCCCGTGCTGATAAGGGCTCATGGTACCGGGATCCACATTAATGTACGGGTCCAGTTTCTGAGCCGCAACCTTCAGCCCCCTCGCCTTGAGCAGCCGCCCAAGGGAGGCCGCCGTAATGCCTTTTCCAAGCCCCGACACAACACCGCCTGTCACAAATATATATTTTGTCATAGCAGCCACTCCTTTTTCTTTATATTTCTTACTACAGATGCGCATTCAAACGCTTCATCACTTCTGCATAAGCAAGTTCTATACCCCCTAAATCACGGCGGAATCTGTCTTTGTCCATTTTTTTGCCGGTAGCTGTATCCCATAGTCGGCTGGTATCCGGGCTGATTTCATCTGCCAGCACAATGGACCCGTCAGATAATCTGCCAAATTCCAGTTTAAAATCCACCAGTGTAATCCCGCAGCCCGCCCAGAAGGTTTTCAGGCTGTCATTAATGGCAAACGCATAACATTTTATCGTATCAATTTCTTCCCGCGTGGCAATGCCCAGGCTGATAATATGATACTCGTTCATCAGCGGGTCATGCAGGGCATCGTTTTTGTACGAAAACTCAATCGTCGGTTCTGCAAATATCAGCCCTTCCTCTACACCATACCGTTGTGAAAAGGAACCGGCAGCAATATTGCGCACAATAACTTCCAGCGGAACGATGGATACCTTTTTCACCAGTGTCTCCCGTTCGCTCTGTTCTTCCACAAAATGCGTAGGAATACCGTTCTGTTCCAGATACTCCATCAGACGGTTGCTCATCTGGTTATTGATAATGCCTTTTCCGGAAACAGACCCTTTTTTCTGTCCGTTAAAGGCTGTCGCATCATCTTTATATGCAATCACCAGCAAATCCGGTACCTCGGTGGTATACACCCTTTTTGCCTTTCCTTCGTAGAGCAGTGCTCCTTTTTCCATATCCCGCTACCTCCAGTTTGAAATCATTTTCTGATAACACATTTAAATGAAAAGACATACAAAAAAGGCAAAGACACCCTTAAGGTTTTATCCTTAAAGACGCCTTTGCCTTTACCGATATTATTTTACAGCAATCCTGCCGGTTCGTCAATGCCTGGGGCTCTATGCTGCAAAAAAATTACAGCGATATCCCGTCATATAAAAATAAATATAGCCAAAAACAATTAGATGTTGTAAAATATTAAACTATAGTAATAAACTATGAATGATATCCGTTTGATTTTAATAAAGCAGGTGTTTATCTATGAAATATTCCAAACAGGAAGTTATGCAGTTTGTAAAAGAAGAAGATGTTAAATTTATCCACCTTGCCTTCTGCGATGTATTCGGAAAACAGAAAAACATCTCTATCATGCCTCTGGAACTGCCCCGTGCCTTTGAATACGGTATTGCCATCGATGCCTCTGCCATCGCCGGCTTTGGGGACGAGTCCCGCTCTGATTTGCTGCTGCACCCGGATGCAGAAACCCTGATGATGCTGCCCTGGCGGCCGGAACATGGCCGCGTTGTACGTATGTTCTGCAGTGTCTCCTATCCGGACGGCACACCTTTTGAGTGTGATACCAGAACGCTGCTGAAACAGGCGGTTGCAGAAGCAGAACAGGCCGGTTTCCGTTTTTCCTTTGGCGCCGAGCAGGAATTTTATCTGTTTAAACTGGACGAAGCCGGTGAGCCAACCACAATCCCTTATGACAAAGCGGGATATATGGATGCAGCTCCGGAGGATAAAGGGGAAAACATCCGCCGGGAAATCTGTTTAACGCTGGAACAAATGGGCATCCGCCCGGAAAGTTCCCACCACGAGCAAGGGCCCGGCCAGAACGAGATTGATTTTCGCTACTCCGATGCACTGAGCGCTGCCGACAATGTGATTACGTTCCAGTCCATCGTAAAAACAGTAGCGCACAAAAGCGGACTCCACGCAGATTTCAGCCCCAAGCCCCTGCCTGACCGGCCGGGCAGCGGGTTTCATATCAATATGTCGCTGAAAACTACCGATGATACCGACTATCTGCACGCAATGATTGCAGGTATTCTGGACAAGGTTGCCGAAATGACGGTATTTCTGAACCACACGGGAAACTCCTACGAGCGATTCGGTACACACAAAGCACCAGGTTATATTTCCTGGTCTACCGAAAACCGCTCTCAGCTGGTACGGATTCCCGCTGCCGTGGGGGAATACCGCCGTGCCGAGCTTCGTTCACCGGATCCGGCCGCCAATCCCTATCTGGCGTTTGCATTGCTGATTTACGCCGGCCTGTATGGAATTCAGAACCATCTGGAACTGCCTCCGGCTGCCAATATCAATTTATACAAAGCAGACAATCTGGCTCTGGCCCAGTATAAAAAGCTGCCGCAAAATTTACAGGTTGCCCGCACGCTGGCAGCAAACAGCCCGTTTATCAAAGCGTATATTCCAGAAGCAATTCTGGAAATCTACTGTAACAAATAACCATTCTCAGCTGCAATCTGGAAGGAGGTGCAAACAATGAGTTTAAAAGAACAGGTTTACAGTGTTCTGCTGGTTTCAGCTGCAGAACGGTTCAACCACTCATTGTATCAGCTGCTTCCAGAATCAAAATACAGCCCGGTACACACGGTTTCCAGCATTAGTATGGCAAAACAGGCTGTGACCGGCCGCGCCTATGATTTTGTACTGATTTGCGCCCCTCTGCCCGATGATTCCGGCATCCATTTTGCCATTGATATGTGCACATCCCAAAATGCGGTGGTGCTTCTATTGGTCCGAACCGATATTTATGAGGAAACGCATAACCGGCTTGCCCGGCACGGTGTTTTCACGCTGTCCAGACCTGCCTCCAGAGCAACCATCGAAGTGGCACTGAAATGGATGGAGAGTACGCGGGAACGGCTGCGCAGATTTGAAAAGAAAACCCTGTCCATTGAGGAAAAAATGGAAGAAATCCGCCTTGTCAACCGGGCAAAATGGCTGCTCATCGAGAAACAGAACATGACCGAATTGGAAGCCCACCGATACATCGAAAAGCAGGCCATGGACCAGTGCGTTCAGCGAAAAGAGATTGCATTGCAGATTATCGGTTCCATTGCCGATCAGACGTGAACCCTCCTCCGTATTTTGCATATACATGACGACTGGGATAAAAACCATTTCAAACACAGAAAAAGCAGAGTATATTTCCCAAAATTCCGACTACAGATGAACACGATGTATCCAGTCCAGGAGCGTGGCGAACAACCGTGTTCGACAACGCTGGACTGGATACAGATAGTGTCCATGTGCGGAGGAATCAGGGAAATGATACTCTGCTTTTTCATATGCAGTCATTTTGCCTCCCGGTCGCCCGTTTATTCGCCGTCCACATTGACGTGTTCCTGCAGAAGCGTCTGCCCGTCTGCACCATCAGTAAAACAGATAGAAAATACGGCCTGCGATATATTGACTGATACACTGCTGTGTTTTTCCTTTGCAGCGGCTTCCTGCTCGATCACACGCAGCAGCTCTTTTAATCTGTCCTGCGATAAAGCACCGCCGCGCCACTGAAAAACAAGAGGCTTACCTTTTTTCACCGCCTGTGCCGCCCGTTTCTGTACCTCCTCCACCTTCGTGAACGACAGCTTTTTCTGCCGATAATAAAAATGGTCCGAATCGGTACACAGCGGTACCTTCCATACAACCGGCTCATGGTCGCGGAAAAACTGGCTGTCAGATAGCAGATAATAATCGTACCGGATGCCATCGGCTGTACTCAGCGAATTGTCGAAGGTGGCATCCAGATGGTAATACTGTCCGCCCACACGCACAATATTCCACGCATGCCGATACTTGATGCCCTTTTCCTGATTGGCCTCCCCGATGGCAATGATACACCAGATACCCAGCGCATCGCAGAGCACCTTCACCGTTTTGGCAATGCCCTCGCACACACCGATACCCTGCCCCAGCGGCCCGATGATTTCATGGGAATACTGTTTTTTCAATTTATCGTACTGCACCTGCCTGCAGATAAAATCATGCACATACTGCAGCTTTTCCGCCTCACTCAGCTGCATGGCAGGCCGCACCAGCTTTTCCACCCGGGCGTTCATCGCCTGCTGATGGGTTTTTATCTTTTTCCGGTCAAACAGATAATCGGGCACAACCTCCACATGGGAAGCGTGTTCATAATACCGCCACGAAATCCCCTCCGAATAAAACAGTTCGGGATGGTCCAGCCGGAGCAGAAAATGAATTTCATACAATTCCCGCTCCTCTAACCTTGGCACAGAAAAGGACGCCGCCATCGATTCCAGCCCCTCCAGAAGGGCATAATAAGCCGCCTGCTGCTGTTTCTTCATTTTTGTATAATAATAATGGGTCTGCATCGGTCTCGTTCCTTTCGGCATCATACTGATATTCGATTATACCATATCACGCATCCGCATGTCATTGTCCGGCACATAAAATAACAAGGGCTGTTCCTCCATCACAGAGAAACAGCCCTATTCTTATGCATTATGCTGCGGTGTAATCCTTCGATTACATCATGCCCATGCCGCCGTCCATTGGCATTGGGTTTTCTTTGGTCACATCGGCAACCAGACTTTCGGTTGTTAAAATCATAGATGCGATACTAGCCGCGTTCTGCAGAGCGGAACGGGTTACTTTTGCAGGGTCAACGATACCGGCTTTAATCATATCTTCGTAAACATCGGTGCGAGCGTTGTAGCCCTGGCCCATTGGCAGGGATTTTACTTTTTCAACGATGACGGAGCCTTCTTTACCGGCGTTGAATGCAATCTGGCGAACTGGTTCTTCCAGTGCACGTTTGATGATGTTCACACCGGTCTGTGCATCGTCAGCATCCATTTTGATACCTTCCAGAGCAGGCAGGATATTCAGCAGTGCTGTACCGCCGCCTGGTACGATACCTTCCTGTACAGCTGCCTTGGTAGCTGCCAGAGCATCTTCAATGCGGTGTTTTTTCTCGGTTAATTCGGTTTCGGTTGCAGCGCCAACGTGGATTACAGCTACACCGCCAGCCAGTTTTGCGATACGTTCCATGTATTTGTCACGGTCGAATTCTGATGTGCTTTCATCATGCAGCACACGAATCTGAGCCACCCGTGCTTCGATTTCAGCTTTGTCGCCGCCGCCTTCCACGATAGTGGTGTTTTCTTTGCCTACGGTTACTTTTGCAGCGCGGCCCAGCATGGACAGTGTGGTTTCTTCCAGTTTAAAGCCCAGTTCATCAGTCACAACAGTACCGCCGGTTAAGATAGCAATATCTTTCAGCATTTCTTTTCTGCGTTCACCGAAACCAGGTGCTTTGACTGCCACGCAGGTGAAGGTACCGCGCAGTTTGTTCAGCAGCATGGTGGTTAACGCTTCGCCTTCCACGTCTTCCGCAATCAGCAGTAACGGGCGGTTTGCCTGTACAACCTGTTCCAGAACAGGCAGGATTTCCTGGATGTTGCTGATTTTCTTATCGGTTAACAGAATCAGCGGGTTATCCAGTACGGATACCATTTTTTCTGTGTCGGTTACCATGTATGGAGAAATATAGCCGCGGTCAAACTGCATGCCTTTTACAACATCCAGTGTGGTGCCGAAGGTCTGGGAATCTTCCACAGTGATAACGCCTTCTTTGCCTACCACTTCCATGGCCTCTGCAATCAGCTCGCCGATTTTCATATCATCACAGGATACTGCCGCAACCTGTGCGATTTCTTCTTTTGTTTCGATTTTCTGAGACAGTGCGCCGATGGCTTCCACAGCTGTTTCAACAGCCTGCTGCATCCCCTGACGGATTACCATTGGGTTTGCGCCTGCTGCCACGTTTTTCAGCCCTTCACGAACCATAGCCTGTGCCAGTACGGTTGCGGTTGTGGTACCGTCCCCTGCCACATCGTTGGTTTTGGTTGCCACTTCTTTCAGCAGCTGTACGCCCATATCTTCAAATGGGTCTTCTAACTCAATTTCACGTGCGATGGATACACCGTCGTTTGTGATAACTGGAGCACCAAATTTTCTGCCTAATACAACGTTACGGCCTTTTGGCCCTAATGTTACTTTCACTGCCTCTGCAACAGCGTTTACGCCAACTTCCAGAGATTTTCTCGCTTCTTCGCCAAAACGAATTTCTTTCGCCATGATAATAGCCTCCTAAAATAGTTCTGTCAATTTATGTTGCAAACTTCTCTTTTCGTAAAACAGGCTGATTCCTATTCGATTACAACCAGGATATCGTTTTCAGTTAACAGAATCAGTTCTTCGCCGTCAAATTTTACATCGATACCAGCATGTTTGCCGTATACCACTTTATCGCCAACTTTGATTTCCAGCGGAATTCTCTGGCCGGTAGCCTGGGAAACATAACCGCTGCCAACTGCAACAACTTCACCCTGATGTGGTTTTTCCTGCGCAGAGCCAGGCAGTACAATGCCGCTCTTTGTTTTTTCTTCCACTGCTACAGGTTTTACTGCAATTCTGTCACCAATTGGTCTGATACTCATAATAAAAAAGCCTCCTTAAAATGTAGAAATATGAAAATCATATGAATTTAAACGTATTTACAGTCTGTTAGCACTCATCACGATTGAGTGCTAACATGTATATAATACCACCTTGCTAAAAAAATGCAAGAGATTTTCCAAAAAAAATTGCCAAAACGGAAAAATATTTTATAATGGAAGAAACACCATATTTCCCCGCGTGGAGCCATATATTTTGTTCGTGACAGCTGGTAAAAAATCCTGCTGCATGGATGGATTTTTCTGTGAAAGAGGAGGTAACCTTGCGATGCATCAGGATATCAGACTTGTCAAAAATCAGTTACGCCAACAGTATAAACAGATTCGGAACCGTTTAACCGCCGATCAGGTTATATCATACAGTGACAGCATTGCCCGTCAGCTGTTTGCCACCGATTTTTGGCAGCAGAGCAGCACGGTGATGCTGTATCTCTCGTTTCAGAATGAGGTGATCACCGAGGCTATTTATCAGAGGGGCTGGCAGGAGGGCAAAACCATGCTGCTGCCTATCTGCGCGCCAGAAGGCGGCCTGATGGAGATGAGCGTTATCACATCCTTTGACCAGCTGGAGCCGAACCGCTACGGTATCGGAGAGCTTCCGGAACATTTGCAGCAGCTTATCGCACCGGAACAGATTGATGTATGCCTGATTCCAGGCATTGCCTTTGACCATGCCGGAACCCGGCTGGGATTCGGCGCCGGATATTACGACCGCTACCTGCCCCGCGTGAATCCATCGGCAAAGCGCATTGCACTGGCTTACGAATGTCAGATGCACAGCGAAACACTCCCCCGTGATGCCTACGATTTGCCTATGCAGTATATTCTGACGGAGAGAAAATTATACCAGATAGACGCACACTAAAATGAAACGATATATACACGCAGCAAAGCCCCGGCATACGGAACATCCGTTCAGCAGCCGGGGCTGTTTTCTTTCTCTTTTCTTTTTGTTTCCTCTGTTGTTCTCTTATGCAGCTTTCACCGGCAGGCCGTGTGCCGCTTACACCTGCAGATTTCCGCAGCAGGCAAAGTCGGTATCAATATAATGGGCAAACAGACGGGCCCGACAGTTCCGCAGATTACAGCCGCCGTCATTTTCGCCGGATACGTCCAGCGCCTCCGGCAGAATAAATTTGATACAGCGAACCACGACATCCCGGCAGCCCTCTTCATCGTGCGCTGGAATCACCATGGTTTTCAGCCCGCGGCGATGTTCCTCGCCTACTTCGTCCATTTCCGTGAGCAGTACCGCCAGCGCTACCCGCCGATTTGGACAAACATGCCGCAAGGTCACATCTAGTTCCAGAATACTGCCTGTGCCGCTCAGTTCCAGTTCTCCGGCATCCACCTCAACGGCATCACTGCATCCTGTGAGTTCCACATCGACTGGTTCCGGGCACTCTTCCTCCACAACTACCGGTTCACAGTCAATCGTGATTTCCGGCGATGGAAATAGAACCGTATTGCCATCGGCATCATCGTAGGAAATAGCCTCGTTCACTTCCACTGTGCCGGAACAGCTGCCCAGATTCTGCAGCGTAAATTCCAGCACGGCTGTTTCTGTCTGGCTGGCACCGAGCACAGCAATCTGCCACTGTACGGTAATCGGGTCCACAAGCATTGCCGTGCCCCGATCCGGTGCCGCTACCCCCACAATCCGGAAACACGGCGATACAGTGTCGGTGATAACAATATTTGTGGCGCCCGGACTGGAAATCGTTTGCGCCAAATCGCCAAACAGTTCCTCCAGCTCAGCATCGTCCGGTGTCACTGCTACATGGTCGACATCGGGGTCCGTGGCCCAGTCGTTCAGCGCATTGATATCCACTCCGCCGCTGCCATCCAGCCCGATGGCATAAATAATAATCCCCTGCGCCCGTGCCGCCGCGGCAATCGGCCCCGCATTGCCGCCGGTGGTAGTAACACCGTCGGTAAACATTACCATTACCTTTTCATTGGTCGAGGCCGCATCAAACAGCTGCACTGCTTTGGAAAAGGCGTCGGCATGATTGGTATTGCCCCCGGCAGTCAGGGCGTCCACCGCACCGTTCAGCACCGCCACCGAAGTAATCAGCTGGGTGTCCTGCGTCGCCACATCGGAAAAACTCACAATGCCAATGCGGCTGCCATTGCCAATCTGTCCGTCCTGGCTCCCGTCGGTAGACTGGTCGATAATCTGAATAAAGGTTTTCGCCCCTTCTTTCAGACTTTCCAGCGCATCGCCGGTCATACTGCCGGATCGGTCCAGAATCAGCACAATATCCACCGGATTGGCCACAATATCCGGCTCGGCAGTCAGCGACAGCCGGATTTGAAATTCCTCTCCACAGCCGATTTGGGAAACCGATACTTCTTTATTTGCTTCTGTAATTCCCATTGGAATCTCCCTTTCTGAGCCCCTGTCTTGTTGCGAGGCTCCATACAGGATATGCGCCAGGCAGATTGTCCGGTTTCTGAAAATTGCACCGATTCTGTCCGCAGACAGCAAAAAACCTCCTGCCGCAGAACGGGAGGTCTGCAGCAGATTATCGCACCGGAACAGATTGATTGATGCCTCATTCCAGACATTGCCTATGACCTGCCAATGGATTATATTCTGACAGAGCAACAATTATACCGGATCAATATATAGCGTTGCTATAAATAAAAACTTCTAATTTCTTTTTGTGTTTCTACTGCTTTTCCACCGAAAATCCATGTATAAAAATCCAAAATCCAGTTTTTAGGTAGATTTGGATTTGTCCTTGTGTGGTGTACAACTACCAGCAACACTTAGTCGAATAAAAATGGAACCCACCGTTAATCTGGTGAGTCCCATTAAGATCCTTTGATTCAGATTTATTGGCTTCTAACTATTTACATTCTGTATACGACTATACCGGCTATTGCCGAAATGACAATCAACAATATTGGTGACAGTTTCTTTTTCTTGAACTGCTTATAACCGAACATTGAACCTACCAATATGGCTGTAATGATAATCGCCTGAAAGTTAACGCTTACAGCAGATATACTTCCGAAACAGTTGCTTACAACCATGTAAATACCCGTCGCAAACACGATGCCGATTACACAAGGCTTTAATCCTCTCAGAATGGCTTGTATATACTTATTCTTCAGAACCGTTTTCAGTAAGGCTGTTACTAACAGGATAATGATGAACGAGGGGAGAATGACCGCCAGCGTTGCAATGACTGCGCCTAAGAAGCCAGCTTGACTACTACCGATATAGGTTGCCAGATTTACCATGATCGGACCGGGAGTGCTTTCACTAACTGCGATCATGTAGGTCAGCATCTCATCGCTCAACCATCCATAGGACATGACAACATCACGAATCAGGGGAATTGCACCATAAGCTCCACCAAAGGCAAAGCATCCGACCTTCAAAAACCCAAGAAACAACTCAATATAAATCATTTACTCGCACCACCTTTCTGTTCAGGTGCGCCATTCAAAATAAAAATAGTCAGACTGACAGCAGCCGCAATCAGCATTAGGCTGATGGAAGAAAAATTCCATGAGAAAATATTGATACACAGCATCACCGCACAAGAGCAGACCATAATCGCTCTTGGTAGTCTCTTTTTGTGCATCTTTTTAATCATGGTAACAGCCGCATCCAAAATCAGAATACCCACTGCTATTTTGATCCCCTTGAACGCATTTGCAATGATTGTCAGTTCAAGGAAATTATCTAAAAACATAGAAATCAGATAGATAACAACGAAGGACGGCACGACAATACCAAGGGTAGCCACAAGTGCGCCAACGAATCCCGCTTTCTTGTACCCAGTAAAAGTTGCACAGTTAATAGCAATCGGACCAGGCGTTGATTCTGCAATAACGGTCACATTCATCATTTCGTCGTGGGTAATCCACTGCTTACGCTCAACGCAGTTATTCTCAATCATGGAAATCATGGCATAACCACCACCAAAGGTGAACAAACCTATTTTTGCAAAAGTCAGAAAAAGATCAAGTAATAGGTTCATTCCTGTTTGCTCTCCTTCCGGTACTCACATTGACAGACCGTCATATCACGATCAACGGCCAATGATGCAGTTCGCATCTGCTCGAACTCTTCCGCGAGAAAATCCACAGCACCTTGCAAAGGCAGATAATGGGTGTGATAACCGTATTTCTCACCATAAACCAAACCTGCATCTTTCATTACTTTCATGTGCTGAGAAATTGCAGATTCAGAGATACCAAACTTCTTAGATAGAGAACGCACACAGTGTTTTCTTTCTAAAAGAGCTTGGAATATTTTCAAGCGCATCGGTTCTCCCAACGCTTTCAACATACGATCAAGTTCCATATTGTTGCTCCTTTGTTTTAGTATTCGCTTAATTATAGCACAGTCGCTTTATTTAAGTCAACACTAAAACAAAGCACTTGCAGGATTCCTTTTACAAGTGCTTTGTCCGTTAAACAACCTGTTCGCAGACTGTCGTATGTTTCGCTGTAGGTTTTCGTACCGTTTTGATATGACCTGCGAAGCAGGAATACTTTTTCATCCAACGATAGTTTTTTATGTCCCAGAGCCATCCGAAAAATGCCATGTACTGAGGTGTGTATTTCGTTGATGGAAGTTGCTCCGCTGTTTCTGGCATAAACTTTTCTATCTCTGATGGGTTATCTACTTCCATGCCACCGCCTAACTTTGGCAGTTTAGCACTAATATCGTTAACGTATATAGGATTTGCTTGCTTATCCTCTAGCCTGCTAGTAGACCTCTTTTCCATCAATTTTTGGGGTTTTTAGTCAAATCGAAGCACTTTGGATAGATACTATTTGAAACTCTTACCGCTTTTATATTCTTATACCAGACTCACTTTATTTGCCCTTAAAGCTCATATAATCATAGTCTGCCCCTTTGATTGTATCCACGTTAATCTCGCACTCCAGAGGGGTATATACAGGCTCCAGCCGGATTGGACCATCCAGCCGGCAGTAATATTCGGAGGCCTGTTCCAGCAGTTTTCCGCTGAACCAGGTGCGCCGCTCATACCGGTTCTCAAAATATACAACATCGGCAAATAGGCCAATCTGTCCGCTCCTGCCGTCAGCAAATACCACCGTTTCTTCTCCGCTGATGCCCAGATTCTGACACCATTCCGGCATCTGCTCCGCCTGGATGATAACAGTACCGCTATAAACCGCATCGTCCACACAGCCCAGGAAGGCATCAGGATACACGTCCCGCTCTAATTCATTATGAAATTCTATTCTCCCCAGACCAATTACCGCAATTAGTAACAGCGCCAGCAGGCCAAGCAGACAAAGCAGCCGTTCATGTTCGGCTATCCACAGTTTCATCCGGCACCCTCTCTTTCACTTGCTTTCATTTTGATTATTGTATCGAAAAAACGGATTACAGTCTGTTGCGTTATGTAAAAAAACAGGGGCTGTTGCAAAATAGATTGAGAAATCATCTATGGAGCAGCGGCTCCATTTTTATGCCGGAAAACAGAAAACGGACTCCGAAGAGTCCGCAATCTGTGGTATTATTAAGTATGAACAAATACAAAACATACCACAAAG